>CAIPTO010000089.1 GCA_903867985.1 uncultured Elusimicrobia bacterium
GACGCCATCAATACCGACACCCACGCCGTAACGCTTATGACCGTGCATCTGGCCAAAGGTCTTGAATTCCCCGCGGCTTTTCTCACCGGCCTGGAAGAAGGCCTTTTTCCGATAAACTCTGCCAACTCTTCCGAGGAACACATGGAAGAGGAACGGCGCCTGGCTTATGTAGGCATGACCCGCGCCAAAGATAAACTTTATCTTACCTGGGCGGGAACGCGAAAAATATACGGCACAACTTACCCCAATATGGCTTCCCGGTTCATTTTTGAAAGCAAGATAATGAAAGGGTCCGCGCCCAGGCCCGGCGAAGAGGAAATGCCGGAGATTTCCGCATGTCCGCCGCCGCCTTCAATCCCGAGAGTGGGAAAAGGCCGCAAAGTTGGCCATCCGGTATACGGCCCGGGACGCGTGGTGGACCAGATAGGGTCGGGCGAGTTCGCAAAAGTGACCGTGGTTTTTGACAGCGGCGTCAGGCAGACCTTTATGCTCAAGTACGCCCCGCTGCAGCCCATATAGAGGACTGGCAGTTTAGAAGATTAGAGGATTAGCAAGAGAGGGGAATTTTTTCTAGTCCTCCGTTCTTCCAGTCCTCTAATCCTCCAACTGAGGGAATTGACATATGAATATAACTGAAAAGGACGTGGATTATATAGCTGAGCTGGCGAGGCTTGAACTCACGCCGGCGGAAAAAAAGCTCTACGCGGGACAACTGGCCGGTATTTTCGGCTGGATGGAAGAACTCAACAAAGCCGACACATCCTCCATTGCCCCCACGACCAATGTCCTGGGGTTGGAGAATGTTATGCGCGCCGACATTCCTGTTACTTTTGAGGATCGCGAGGCAATATTAAAAAACGCTCCCGACAGGGAGTATGATTTCATCAAAGTTAAGAAGGTTATAGAGTAGCCAAAGCCAGTGACCAGCAGCTTAGAGGTATCTTATATGGAAAAAGCGACAGAGATAGCCCGGCAGGTTAAAGAAAAAAAAATCAGCGCCGCAGCGGTGCTCGAACGCCATCTTAAGACAATAAAGGAAAAGGACGGAAAGATCGGCGCTTTTCTGGAAATATTTGAGAACTCCGCAATGGCCCAGGCCCGTGCCGTGGACGAAAAAGCGGCCAAAGGCCTGCCGCTCGGACGCCTGGCGGGAGTACCGGTCGCCATAAAGGATAATATGCTCTACAAAGGGCATAAAACAACCTGCGGATCAAAAATACTTGAAGGATACGTCGCGCCCTATACGGCCACCGCGGTGCAGAACCTTATCGATGAAGACGCCGTTATTATAGGCCGCACCAACATGGATGAATTCGCCATGGGGTCATCTACAGAAAATTCCGCGTTTAAGCCGACCCGAAATCCGGCGAACACGGATTGCGTGCCGGGCGGCTCATCCGGCGGCTCCGCTGCGGCCGTCGCCTCCGGCATGTGCCCCATAGCCCTGGGCTCGGACACCGGCGGTTCCATCCGCCAACCGGCCGCTTTCTGCGGAACTTACGGGCTCAAGCCCACTTACGGTTCAGTGTCGCGCTACGGCCTGGTGGCTTTCGCTTCAAGTCTGGACCAGATAGGCGTCTTCGCCAATTCCATGGAAGACACGGCGCTCGCCTTCTCGGTCATATCAAGCCATGACCCGAAAGACTCCACCTCGGTTGAATATCCGCAAGGCGATGATCTTTCCGGAGCGGGCGGCCTGAAGATAGGCCTCCCTAAAGAATACGCCGCTGGCTCCGGCTCCATGGACGCTGAAGTTACCCGTGTTTTCGGAGAAACAATAAGCAGATTGGAAAAGTTGGGAGCGAAATTCACGGAAATCTCTCTCCCCCACACCAGGTACGCCGTGCCGACCTATTATATCGTCGCCTCAAGCGAAGCCAGCTCCAACCTTGGGCGCTTTGACGGCATCCGCTACGGCCTGAGCGTAAAAGGCGCAGCGCTCTCCGATGTATATAAAAAGACCCGGGGGCAGGGCTTCGGCCCCGAGGTCAAGCGAAGGATCATGCTTGGAACCTACTCTTTGAGTTCCGGCTATTATGACGCGTATTATCTGAAGGCTCAGAAAATACGCACGCTCATAAAGCGGGATTTTGACGAAGCCTTTAAAAACGTGGACGTCATTTTAACCCCAACCACGCCCAGCCCTGCTTTTAAATTCGGCGAGAAGACCTCCGATCCGCTCGCCATGTACTTATCCGATATTTTTACCATCCCCTGCAACCTGGCGGGGCTGGCCGGGCTGTCTTTTCCGGCGGGCGTATCCAAAGACGGCAGGCCTATCGGCGCTCAATTTCTGGCCAAACCGTTTAATGAGGCGGTAATGTTCAGCCTGGGTTCGGAGCTGGCGCGTGCCGCGAACTTATAATACTTCAGAGCATTCCGCCGGCGGGGTAATCCTGGAGGATGGCCGCGTTCTTTTGATATTAATGCTGAATCTGACCGGTTCAAAGATCTGGACTTTTCCAAAAGGCCATATCGAGCCGGGAGAAACCCCCGAGGCCGCCGCGCTGCGTGAAGTGGCCGAAGAAACCGGGTTTGATTGCGAGATAATCCGCGCCCTCTGCAAGGCGGATTATTCTTTTGAGAGACAAGGGCGCCACGTTGATAAGGATGTGCGTTGGTATCTCATGAGGCGCCTGGGCGGCGACGGCGTGGTAAAAACGCCGGATGAAATTTTTGACATAAAGTGGTGCGAGCCTGGTGAGGCAAAAAAATATCTGAGCTATCCCAGCGATCTCAAGATGCTGGAGCTCCTTGAAGAATAGCGGAGGTTGCAGAGATGATTGAATTTGAGCCTGTTATAGGCCTTGAAATACACACCCAGCTTAAAACCGGGACAAAGATGTTCTGTCCCTGCAAGACCTCCGCCTCGGAAGCGCCGGCCAATACCTCCATCTGCCCGGTTTGCACCGGCCAGCCTGGCACTCTGCCAGTGCCCAACATGAAGGCCGTGCGCCTGGGCGTGGCCGCGGGTCTCGCGCTCGGATGCGAGATCAGGGAAGTCTCAATATTCGCCAGAAAGAATTATTTTTATCCCGACCTGCCCAAAGCCTACCAGATATCGCAGTTCGACAAACCCCTCTGCGAGGCGGGCTCCGTGGAGCTGGACATCAAAGACGCTAAGGGCGGGACTTATACCAAAACCGTGCGCGTCCACCGCGCGCACCTGGAAGAGGACGCCGGGAAATCGCTGCACGCTCTGGGCAGCACGCAGCTTGACCACACCCTCGTGGATTTCAACCGCTGCGGCGTGCCGCTGCTGGAAATAGTTTCGGAGCCGGACATGAATTCCGCGGACGAAGCCTACGCCTACCTGATAGAGCTGAAAAAACTTATGCAGTGGATCGGGGTGTCGAACTGCGACATGGAAAAAGGCGAGCTGCGCTGCGATGTTAATATTTCCCTCAGGCCCAAAGGCGAAACAAGACTCGGCCGCAAGGTGGAAATAAAGAATCTAAATTCGTTCAAGGCCGTCAAAGACGCTATAGCGCACGAGATCGTCCGCCAGACCGCGGCGCTGAACCTGGGCGAAACCATAGCTCAGGACACCCGTCTCTGGAATGAAAAAGAACAAAAAACCGTTTCCATGCGCTCAAAGGAGCTGGCGCACGATTACCGGTATTTCCCTGAACCGGATCTGGCGCCTTTAAGGATTACCGCAGCTTTTAAAGAGGCGCTTAAACAGGAAATTGGCGAACTGCCAAAAGCCAGAAAGAACCGTTTTAAAACCGAATACGGCCTTTCCTCCTATGACGCCGGCGTAGTAACCGCAGGCAAAGGTCTTAGCGCATACTTCTCGGCCTGCATGGCGGAAGTTCTGACTCTTAAACTGAACGTGCCGGCCAAAAGCGTCCTGAATCTTGTTTCCAGCGAATTCCTGGCACGCCTGAACGGTCTGAAAAAAGATTCAGTAACGTTGGATCCGGGGGATAAGGATCTTATTTCACCGGCGAACCTTGTAATAATAGCCGCGCTTACGGCCGCCGGCAAACTCTCGGCTTCCGCGGCCAAGACGGTATTCGCGAAGGCCTGGGAAACCGGGAGAGATGCCCAGGCGCTGGTCAATGAGCTAGGCCTCTCCCAGGTTAGCGACACCGGCCTGATAAGGGAATGGGCTTTGGAGGCAATTGCCGCCAATCCCAAAGCGGCCGAAGATTTTAGAAATGGAAACGAGAAGGCGCTGGGACCTATAGTCGGCGTTATAATGAAAAAGTCAAAAGGCACGGCCAACCCGGCCGCCGCCAACTCCGTTATCAGGGAATTACTAAAGTGAACGGGAAATCACGGCTAAGATAGCAAATTATTTATTGCGCTTATCCCTTTGGGGCCGGGGCCCAGACCGAACGGGTTAACAAACGCGTCCCAGAAAATGAACTGCAGGCGGCGGTTAAACCGGGAATAGGATTCCAGGCGGACGATGTCACTCTCGGCCTCACGAATATTTCCGGAGAAAGATTTTTTCGCGCCGAGCGAAAAAAAAGAAGCGGTCTCATAGTCACCCGCAGCCACGCCTTCAAGCGAAATCTCCAGCGCCTTCGCGCGTTCGGCCCCGCCGGCTTCCAGTCTCGCGTAATCAGCCGAGGGGTAAAACCGGGACAGGTATTTAAAAACAAATTTATCAAACACGCACGAGAATCTGCGGTCGGCTATCCGGTTTTTCAGGTCCGAGAGGCGACCGTGGACCGAGAACCTGAGGGTCCAGAAATCAAAAACCTTTTTTATTTCGTAGAATCTGCTGCCGGCGGATTTCACGCTCTCCGGGTTTTCCCTGAGGTCGGCCAGTAATGCCTGGAACGCCTCCTCAATGCGGCGAGCGTCCGCCCTGAGAACCCTGGAGCCGGGAGATAGCGGCGGAAGGGTCTGCGCCCGCTCGTTAATCTTGCGCATCGCCGACAAGGTCTCAAGCTCACCGAGATTTTTTCTGAGTGCACGCCTCAAAGCCTCCAGCCGGACTGCTTCCTCTCTGGTTATTTTAATTCTTCCTTTTAAGCCCGACAGCGCCACAATGAAATTACGGTATATGGGGAAAGTTTCTTCCAAGATCCTGCGCTGCTGGTAAATGTTTTTCTCTTTTCCCGCGACCGGCATCTCAGCCTCAATAGAGGACTTCACGTTTTCAAACCACCCGCCAAGCGTCCGCTTTTCACGCTCCACGCTGGCCGGGTTCAGCCGGTAATCGGCGTAGCTTATAACATCGGCGCTCCCCGCACTATGCGCCGCATCCCCGCCCGGGACCCATGGCGCGTAATTTTCCGGCTTCGTCTGCGCGGTCTCAAAAAGACGCTGCGCGACAAGGCTCATCTCCTCATCCGTTATAACCGCGTCCTTTGCAACCCTGTTGACACCCTGTACAAGATCCAGAAAATGCGGGTTTATCATCCATGACGGCACTTTATAATTTATGACTTCGGGAGGCGTAGCGGCTCCCGGCTGGCGCTTTTCCAGATAGAAATACATATTTGCAGCCTGATCCGGATTATTTATTATCCAGCCTATCAGGGCCAGCCTGACCGCTGAACGGGCTTCCCGGCCTGTCAGCCGCACCAGCCGGTTCTGCAAGCCGGCTTCAATGATTTTATCAGCAAGCTCACCTTTAAAAAAAAGGCTGGTAGCGAGCCTGTCCCGGATGCCGCGCAGTTCTTCCGCGTTGACTGAAGCCGGCGGCACTTCAAAATCTTCCGCCACCGCCTTACTGACAGCGCACACGGAAAAAATCATACACACGATCAGTAAAGCTGCTTTGTTCTTCATAAAGTTGAACACTTACCCGATAAGGAACTATTAATGCCTCCGGCCCTCTGCCGCTACAGCCATGACCGGAAAAGATACAGCAGCTTGCTGGCCGACTTCGATAGGAACGGCCGCCCCTTGGTATCGTCCAGCGTCACGGGTTTTGAATTCTTAAGATCGTCCCTGAAAAAGTGCGCCATATCGGAGCCAAAAACCCTGTCATACACATTTATATTTACTTCCAGATTATAATGCAGGCTCCGGTGGTCAAGGTTGTGGCTTCCCACGGAAGACCAGATACCGTCTATAACGGCTGTTTTGGAATGGAGAATGCCGCCTTTCCATTCATATATCTTAATGCCGTTCTTTATCATGTGCGGATATATAGACCACGTGGCCCAACGGATGTACGGATGGTCGGTTTTACAAGGCCCGATTATGCGAACATCCACGCCTCTGCGGACCGCCTTAATAAGCCGCCTGTACACGAACCTGTCAGGCAGGAAATAAGCGTTGGTTATGTAAATGTATTTTTTGGCCCGGTCTATAGCGTAACTGTAGCGCCGCCTGATAGACCGGAAATTCCTCATGCCGGAAGCCGACACAACTGAAGCATAGACGTTTCCCGCTGAGCGTTTTTTGCCTGGTTTAAGAAACGGGCCGGCATCCGGAGAGACCGAACTTGCCGCCCAGGATTCCCAAAACAGCCTTTCCACTTCCCCCACCACGGTCCCTTCCACGCGTACCTGCGCGTCTTTCCAGCCGCGGCCGCCGAGCGAAACCGGGGCGTCGTAAACGCTGATGTTGAATCCCCCCACCAGCGCCGCTTCACCGTCCACACAGATAATCTTGCGATGGTCGCGCTTAATCCAGTTCCAATATGGTTTCCAGAGCACGACCGGCCTGAACTCCCCGACCTTAACCCCGCCCGAGACCATGGCTGAAAAAAAATCCCTGTCGGTCATGACGGAACCCACTGCGTCGTATATAAGATATACGCGGACCCCTTCTTTAACCTTTTTCAGGAGCAGGTCTCGGAACAGGCAGCCTACCGTATCGTCGGAAAAGGCGTAGAATTCCAACAGGATGTATTCTCGGGCTTCACGCAAAACTTTCAACATCTCGGCAAAAGCCTCATCCCCGTTCTTAAGCAACCTGACGGCGTTGCCGGCCAGCGCGTTTTCCGGTTTAAAAGAGTATTCCTGCCAATTTATTTTTTCTGCCATATCTTATATTAATAACCGTTTAGCAGGCTATTGGCTGCGGTTGTTTTCTATCTGCCGCATGACCCAACTATGGCCTATCCGCATTGCTCCGTTTATGCCGCTGCATCTCCTGCGCTATTTTCGCGTATGGCGCAGCGGGAAGAGAGAGAAGATTGCGGTCGTAAACGGTTCGGGGCTCTGCATGTTTTCCAACCAGCCTGACTTCTATCTTGCGCAGCTCCACGGCACCCGCCGGGTAATTTTTTTCAGCGGCCAGAATTTCCGCCAGGCGCAGCCGCGCGCGCAGAAAGGCAGGCTCCACTGCGAGAACATTATATAACTCATCCTTAGCGGAGTTGAGCGCGCCTGCCATATAAAAAGCCTGCGCCCGCGCGAACAGAGGGAATGGGTCTCTGGGCCGCTTCACCGAGACATCACCCGCCACAGCGGCAGTATAAGCTAAATCTCCATAGATATCAAACGAAAGTGGGATAGAAACCTCTGAAAGGTCGGCATCTCCGGGAGCGAAAATGGCGGCCTTCTTAAGACAGGTTTCCCGCGCGCGCGGAGAGGTTCCTCCGTCCAGCGCGCAGGCCTTATCCCGCTCAAAACTAAACCTCAAAATAAAAGCCGCGCACCAGCAGGCAAGCAGGAGCGACAGAGCCCTGACGCGAAAACCCGGCCCGTCGGCAGGCCGGACCTTTCCTGCCGCAAGCAATCCCAATGTCCCGAAAAATAAAACTTGCAGGGCGCCAGAATAAAATATTATATCAACCGCGGATTGCGCGAATAACGAGACGGCGAAGACTTTAAGCACCGCCCCCCAGTGATCACCGTCATCGGAAACAAAAACCGCCCGGCCCCACCCCCAGGCGAAAAGGCCCGCCGCCGGTATACCGGCCTCGGCCGCGAGATTTAAAAGTTCGCTATGCGCGTGCAGTGTGGAATGGCCGTAATATGAGATGCCATTGTAAAATGGGAACTTAAAAGCTTCAAAAACCCGTTCAAAAAGCCCCGGGCCGTATCCGAAAAGAGGGCTGCCGCCTATCGCGCCGAGCGCGACCCGCCATATCTTCACCCTCTCCAGCGAAACAGGATCATCAAGTTTCAACAACCATCTGAATTGCTCCATTGGAATCAGAACCGTGACAAGCAGCAACCCGGCCGATAAATACAGCAGGGACCGCCAGGCTTTTTTTAGGAACAAAAGATAAAGCAGGGCTGCCAGAGCTGCCAAGAGCCCGCCTCGTGAATTAGACGCGAGGAGGCCCGCGGAAAAGAAGGCCAAACCTGCGGCGGCGCCCAGTCTGCTCTTTTTACTTCCGGCCGCCATAAACAGCGCCGCCGCGCCGGCTAGCGCCGCAGCCATGAAGGCCGCGCTGTAATTAGGATTAAGACCGAGAACGCTTCCACGCGTGAGGTTCAGGACGCCCTCATAAACAGATAAACACGCGGCCAGTCCGCCCAGCAGGAAAACTGACCAGGCCCAGGTACGGCGCGCATCAGGCTGGCGCCGGCTTGAAAAAATATAAAAGGAAAACAACACCGCATATCTGTAAAACTGCCAGAAAGAGTTGCGGATTTCCGGAGAAAAGGCAACCGAAATTCCCAGCCAGGCTGCCAGCAGCCCCCAGACTCCGAGACCTGAAAATGAAAAATCGTCGTCAAAAAAAGCGAGATATAAAAAAAATATAGCTGAAAACGCCGCAAAAGCGCCCCACGCCCTCAATCCGCCCAAAACGACGGCAATCGGCAGAAAAATTGCCGGAAGCAAGCAACACTTATCAGTCTTTGACATACCCACCGATATCATTTAAACACCTTCTCTTTTCTTTTCCGTATGCCTTCAAGCAGTTTCCGCTCTCCGGTTCCCTCGTAAAGTCTCTCCAGATCCCGCCAGGCTGCGGCGTTGTATGGGTTAAGGATCAGCGCCCGTTCAAGCTCTACCGCGGCGGAGAAAAGAATATTTCTGTCCTTTTCCGCGAAACCGGCCCGCATGCGGATCTGGCCCAGCATACCCGGCACAAGCGGATTATCGGGAGCGATACGCGCAGCTTCTTTAAGCGCGGCTTCCGCGCGCGGGTAATCTCCGGCGTACAGATCCGACAGCGCCCGGACGCGCAACCGTTCCAGCTTCAACTGCGAAGAAAAGACACCGCAGAGAACTATGAAACAAGCCAGCCCCAAAGCGATCAAAACAATCGGGAGTTTATTGCCCGTCCGGACCACCGGCACGGCCGATTCCAGCGGCTTTGGCTCGCTTAACAGATAGCAGAAAATAAAAAAATTCGCCGGTACGGCCAGACCAAAATCCACTACAGAGTGCACAAGCGCCGCGATAAGCGCGTATTTTTTCAGACCTCTTACCGCCTTCAGGCGGAAAGCTACGGCCCAAGCCCAGAATAAAAATGATAGAACTCCGTTTTCAGCCAGAAATTCCAGATAATAATTGTGGACATATGTAGTCGCCACGCCGGCCGCACTGTGACTGTGATAGGCGGGATAAACATAAGCGAATGAACCGGGGCCGTAACCGAGCGCCGGGCGGTCCGCACACATACCCAGCGCGGCGCGCCACCAGCCCATCCTATCAAAAAAAGAGCGCAGCTCAAGCTGCGAAACAGCCAGTGCGGTTACAGAGGCCAGCACTATCAGCAGCCACCAGTTTTTTTTCAGGTCCGCCGCTTTCATGTTATCTTTGGCGTAAAAACCGGCGGCCACCAGCAGCGCCAGCAATGCTGCCGCTGATTGCGTCCAGACCAGAATAATAATCGCCGCGCCCAAGAGAAACAGATCTTTCCATTTTATGGCAAGCGGCAAAACCATGAGGACGAATAAAGCGAGAGAATTTGGATTGGCGAGCGAAGCGGAAATATCGGAACTTTTAAGGATAACTGCCTGATAAAGACTTAGCAGTACGATCAGCCAAGCGGAAATTCTGAGAGCAAAATCGGTTAGACGCAGATCCCGGACTTTTAGGGAATTACCAAGCACCAGAATACAAAGCCCCGCGGCGAAAGTCCACCACTCCGGCATCACCAACGCGCGCACAGGGCTCAACAACGCCGACAGCAACGAAAAAAAAGCCGCGCATAGCAGAGGGATGTTGGTTTTATCAGTTAAAAAGGCCGGCGGCCTCCCGGATATACTCTCCCTGAAAAGCCAAAAGCCGCCAGTCATAAAGACGGCGGCTTCAAACACGAACTGCACCCTAAAGTCCCATACGCCCTGCAGGGCGGGGGCGAGCATCAGGATCGAACAAAGAATAAATACCAGCATGTTCCAGAAATCCCGGGCCAGCCTGCGGCTATGGATAGCGATCAGTGTTTTTCAAGCCTGGTTAACACAGCCCACTCATCACTAGCTATCAGAGGACTTATCCCTCGATGATCCTGGGGGTGACGAAGATTATAAGTTCCATTCTCGTGCGCGTTATGGATTTTTTTCTGAACAGATAACCGATGATTGGAATATCTCCCAACAGCGGCACCTTGAAAGCGGTTTCTGACTGGCTGTCATGTATGAGCCCGCCGATCACGATCGTTTCGCCGTCTCGAACGATAACATTCGTGTCGGCCGATCTGGTATCCACTCCGGGCGCCCCGCTGCCGGCCAAAGGTATAAAAGAGGAAAGCTGGCTAACCTGCGGGTTTATCTTCATGGAGATGCGGCCATCGGAGTTGATGGTCGGAGTCACCTTCAGGATAATGCCGGTAGTGAGATATACGACCTTCGTGGTTGTGATAGGCGGCACCGTCTGCGTGGTTTCCGAGGTCGTGTAAGGCGTCTGCGAAGTGATGTTAATATTGGCTTCCTTGTTATTCAAGGTCGCGACCTTGGGATCGGAAAGGATCTTCGCCTTGCCTTTCTTTGCTGCGGCAGTGATTATGGCGTCGAACATATAATTAGAGGCCACTTTGCCAAGACGGAAAGCGCCGTAGATAACATTGGCCGGCAGATTAACGCCGGTGCCGAGGCCGCTGGAGTTGGCCGCAGCGCTCAGAGGCGCCGCCATGCCGCCCGGAGGGTTCTTAGAATCGTAGAGGGATACGACATTGCTCGGATTCCCCAACGCGGGGGTCCCCATCGTGGTTTTGGCATCGCCGGCGCCGAAATAATTTCCGTTCTTCTCCCCGTATCCGGACCATTGTATGCCGTAATCCAGGGAATTATCCAGGGAAACTTCCACCAGTTTGGCCTCTATGACCACCTGCTTGGGAACGCGGTCCAGGCTTCTGATGAGCCGCCCCGTATTTTCAAGCCCCAGCGCGGAATCAGTTACGATAAGAGCGTTATTGGCATCGTCGATGGTGTACCGTCCCTTGCTTTCTTCAGCCGCGGCCACGGCATCCAGCTGCACTTTCACCTCGGAAGCCTTGGAATAATTGAGAAAGAAGACCTTGGTTTGGAGGTACGCCTTTTTCTGCTCGGCCAGGAATGTCTGTGGCGTAGCGATCCGGAGGATATTGTCACCCAACGGCTGGGCTGCGAAACCATTCACGCTGAGGATAGTTTTAAAAGCCTCGTCAAAAGGAACCTTGCTGAGATTAATACTGGTTGTGCCAGTAACATCGTCTGAATATATGATATTGATGCCGGCCTTGGTCGCCAGCATGCCGATAATGTCGCGAACATCCACATCGCTGTAGTCCAGTGTCACGGGCTCTGTCGGCAGGTTGTCCATAATATTTCTGGACCCCCTGTCAGCCGAAACTGCCGCCGATTTTTTGGGGAGTATCACGGGCACATTTTCGCTGTTCAGATCCGCCGGCTTAACTGTTACGGGCACGGAAAGGGCCGGGGTCTTATCCTGGGAGCTGGGCGCTATTATTTTCACGCTTTGGGGCTCAGGAGCTGAAGCGGCCGGTAAATTTTCCGCCACGGCTTTTTTGGCGAAGACCTTACCGCCCATGGCTACCACCAATTCAGTGCCTTTCTGGGTTATCTCATAAACTGCTTTCTGGGTCAACTCCAGGACTACCCTGGAAACGCCGGCTGGCCCGGCCTTCATCTCGGTGCGCACCTTCCTGATAAACACTCCGTCAACGGGAATTTCCTGGAGGGTTTTCAACCGGGAATCTCCCAGCTCAACGATCAGCTCCGGGGGCTGGTTCTTCATAAAAGTTTTATATTTCACCGGCTTGTCCGTAGTTATGTAAACGCTGTCGGACGAAACCCGCACCGACTCAACCACGGCGCTCTCGGCGGCGTAGATAAAAATCGGATTTTGCGCCATAAAGAGGGCGGTTATAATTAAAACTGTCATTTTTTTCATATCTTCTTCCTATTTCTCTGAATTATGGCGACCACTCAGTTCGTTTCTTTCGTGTGCTGTTATTCAGTCTTATTGACCACAGGCCCTCAAGGCGTCACAACCATCGAATGCTCGTCTCAGCCTCTTCCCCGCGATCTATCCCGCCTGCAACTTTTCTTTGTTCTTTAATCCTTCTCGCGCAGATTTAACTGATGCACCTTTTTGTCTTTCGTCATCAGTATAACCTGCTTCCCTTTAATAATGCCCGAAACCCCCGGCAGTTGTTTTTTCTTTGAATCCAGCACCCTGCCGCCCTTGAGAGAATAAACGGCGCCGGTAGTGAGATCTTTGAGCATGGCTTCTTTTGAGCGGTTGTCTTCCAGAATGCCGGTGAGCGTGAGGTTATACACGCTGAAAGTGGATCTGGCCAGTTCATCCAACCCTATCTTGCTTTTGGGAGCGTGCTCGTCACCGAACACCATGGAGATCTTAAGCGGATCCTTGGTATTCGAAGGACGATACGCCTGCTCCACGGTAACAGCCTTATTTGCGGAGTCTGAGACCGCCGGCGTTTGGGCCGCAGCAAAAGCGGGGACGAGCAGCAGGAACGGGGAAAAACATGCTTTAAATATTTTATTTTTCATTTTCATCCGTTATACTGATACGCCGTGAGAGTAAAAGTGGCGGATGCGGAGGTATCTGCTCCCGGGGTGCCGGATAGTATAAGGTCCTGCATGGTGAGGATCCGCTCCTCCATGCCAAGCGCCGTCATAAACCTGCCCAGGGAATGGTAATCGCCTCTGGCGGTTATCTGATAGGCGGCCTTGGTGAAATATTCTTCCCGCGTAACGCCTCCCGGCGTTATACTCTGAATCTCCACTTTATACTTCCTGCTTAAAGCTGTCAGCGTCTTAATAAGGTCGGGGAACTTGCGTTCCTTGGGCAGCATCTTCTGCGCGACCTCTTTCTCAGCCCTCAGAGAGGCCAGTCTGGCTTCCAGATCTTTATACTTGGCCTTTTGCATCTTCGCCCTGGAGATATCGCTTCCCATGGAGGCCACCATTTTGGAATTGACCGCTATCTTAGCGGCGATCGGCATCCAAAAATAAACGGCGTAGACATAGATAAAAAGGGCGCCAAAAAGCACGCCGGCCGCTATCTGTCCCAACTGATCTTTTGTGAGCTGTATTTTAGGCATATTAGATCACTTGTAAGCGTACTTCAAAGTTATAGTGGTTGTCAGGATTTTGGAGGTGCCGCTATCACTCGCGTTTATGGCACTGACAACAACTTCGGAGTATTTGGTATCCGTCTCAAGCGCGTTGATCCAATACGCCAGGTCGTAAGCGGAATGCGAATTGACGGCAAAGGTCACGGCAAGTGTCTGATCCCTCAGCGCGGTGTTTATGCCGCCGAACCAGATGGTGCCCGGGAGTGATATAAGGATGTCCTGCATGAACTGCGTATAAATGAGCCTGCCCCGCGTAATGCTGTTTATGGAATCAAGATACCGCTGCACTTCGGCTATCTGCCCTTCTATCGCCTTCACGCTGTCAACCTCGGCCTGCAGACTCTTAAGCTCGCCCTGCAGCCGGTACATCTTGATCTCGATGGTCTTTTCCCGGGTAAATTGCCACACCGAGATCAGAACGATCAGAGCCACCGAAACCACCCCTGTGGCCACCGCTTTAGCAATAAAGGCTTTGCGGTTAAGCTTCTCGATATACTCGGTTGGTATCAGATTTATCTTTATCATCTATTTGCTCGCTACACTGACTTATATCCGGCCCATAGCCGGTGCCGCGCTGTAAATTTTATTCCCAATCTTTAAGCCTTCTCAAAGCGAGTCCGGCCGCTACCGCAAGCGTCGGCAGAATATCTTTTGGAATGTTTTTTTGTTCCGGCAGAAAAGAGAACGGGTTGGTAATTTCCACCGGGACCTTGAATTCATTAACCATGGACTTGGTTATGTTGCCAAGATTGGCGCCTCCGCCGGACAGCAGGATCCTGGCGATGGAATGATCTACGCCCTGCGAAAGGTAAAAATCTATGGACCTTGAAACTTCGGCGTACAGCTCTTTAAGGACCCCAGAGGCCACCTTGGAAACAGCTATCCCCTCACTATCCATGTTGGCTATCGCCGCCTCTTTATCTTCGTCAGAAACAAGCAGCCCTTTAGACCTCTTCAGCGCCTCAATACCGGCCGCGTCCGCCTTTAGAACTTTTTGCGCGGCTTTATTAAGAGTGCTGCCGGCGATAAAAATATCCCTGACCACGCGTGTCACGCCCTGGGAAACGATGGACAGGTTGGTCGCCTTGTGACCGATGTTCAGTATGAGGACGGCGCCGTTATCGGTCTTGGGAATAACTCTGTCGTACAGGGTCTCCAGCGCGAAAGAATCCACGTCTATGATAAGCGGGTCAAGACCGGCTTCGCTGAGAATATCTATCTTATCCTTTATAATGTCTTTTTTGGCGGCGACCAGCACGGTGTCCATTTTGGGCTGACCTTCATCCATCACATCGTTTAGGATGTAATAAGTGAGGTTTACATCCTTCATATCGAAAGGAATGTATGGCTCCGCTTCCACGTTTAAGCTCAGCGCGAGTTCCCTCCAAAGCTTGGGAAGCTTAACGTATCGCACAATAACGGAATTGCCGGAGACCGAGGTGGCCACGTACTTAGCCTGTATGCCTTTTTTCTTAAGGTAATCCTTGATTTCCTGAGCGATGATGGCTTTTTTTTCTTCAGCCGGTGTATCCGGTTTTATGGCCAGAGGAATATAGCCCCAATCCTTGAGTTTTATCTGCTTTTTTTCCTCTCCGAAACAAACTATTTTAATAGCGTAGCTCCCAATATCTATGCCTATTATCTCTTTGGAAGGGAACATTAGTTTTGTGAGGCTGAAATTCATTAGATTGTTAAAACCTCTGGTTTTTTAATATTCCGCCAGCATCCGCCCCGAACCGCCAACTATAAGGAAGAGCACACCATGCTTATATCAGGCTATATTATTGCAGGTATTATACGCCTTGTCAACACGCTAATGGTGCGTTTTTGCAATACGGGCCCACGGGGGTAAATTTCTTAATAATTTATTTATTTTCTATTCCCGGACCGGACTTGATTTCCTTGTGCGGGTGAAAAACGGAAATCAGAAATCGGCTGACGCTTTCACTGGCTCCGTAAATATGTATGGCGACCTTGGCCAGCAGAAAAAGCGTGACTGCCAGGAAAAGCGCCTGGTACACCCATTCCAACTCTCTCATGAAGGGAAACACTACCGTTTGGAACGCGGAATATGCGAACAACAGCGCGATAATGCCCGTGAGATAATTTAAAAGCGTGCCGGCCCCCGGCAGCCAGTGCAACAGTTCATCCACTATACTTTTAGCGTTCAGGCCGGCTTTGATAAAGACCGTTATCGCAGCCGCGGAAATAAACGCCGCCAGAACATCAGCGGCAGTTATCACGCTGTTCAAAACCGGCAGACCGGCGAAAGGCAGGCTTTCTATAAATCTGCTTATAACAAGCAAGGTTAAGAGAACTATCGCCGTCTTAAGGGCTTCTACCGACAGATCAACCACTAAATCCTTTTTTATCATAACCCCCCGTTCGTATTCAGTTTCTTTACTCTACTATAGGAAAAAGCCGGGGGCAAAGGCAATACATCCTGACAACTTTATCCTCACGCATATCTCCCAAATGAATCGCGGCTCCGTTAAACATAGTTGAAATGGCCGGGGTTTTGTGTTATGATAACTTTACTATTCGCGTTGCCCCGGGGGGCGGCGCCGGGAGGAAGTACTATGGCAGTGGAAAGAACAGAATATAAAGGCCAGCCGGTAATCATCCTTAAACGGAACGATAACGATAAATATCCGTTCTCCTTCGGGCTCTCAAAGGCCAGACTCATAATAGAGTACTTTGAAGAGATAAAGAAATTCGTCGCGGAAGCCGACAACAAACCCGAAGAAAAGAAATAGTTTTATTTCTTGGGACCGCACGGACCCCTAATGCCGGATAAGACCCCCAGCGCCGTCTCAGGGTTTTATGACGGCATTTTTCATTATTACGAAGCGGTAAATTCCTTTCTGACGCTCGGTCTTGACGATTACTGGCGGGCGAAAGCGGCAGAATTCGCCCTGGTGTCAAAACCCGCGGTTATTCTGGATGTTTGCTGCGGCACCGGCGCCCTGACCCTTGAACTCCTACGCCTCTCCAAGGGACGGATCGCCGTTATTGGCGCCGATTTCAACCGTTCCATGCTGGCGAAAGCCCGAATCCTCTCCCCGGAAGCGCAGTTCCTGGAAGCCGAAGCCTCGCATCTGCCCTTTCCCGACGATTCTTTTGACGCGCTGACAATTTCTTTCGCCACCCGCAACCTTTGCCAAGGCGGAAACGACCTTGTGGAATATTTTCGGGAATTCCGCCGCGTCCTTAAGCCCGGCGGAGCGTTCATCCACTTGGAAACAAGCCAGCCCCACAACCGCTTTATCCGCCTGTTGTTTCACGCACATTCAAAATTAATGATCAGCCTGGTCAACATATTATTTCCCAAAACGAAAGCCGCGTATAATTTCCTGTCGGAAACCATAGCGACTTTTCATACCCCCGAAGAACTTTTAAAAATATTTTCCCGAGCTGGCTTCTCAAAAGTGGAAGTCCTCCCCCTCACCTTCGGCGCCGTCGCCATCCATAAAGCTATAAAGTAATATTTCAAAAATTTATGCGCCGGACAACTCCGGACGCGGGCCTATATTTTTATAAATATTTTTTTCCGGTATAGAGCCCAGAAAGGGATAAGCCACAGCAGGGTGTAGGAAACCGCGAAGGCGGCTGAAGCGTTCAGAGGCGAGAGCCAGGTTCCGAAGATGTGATCGCAAAGCCAGACCCGCAGCTGAATGGGTTCCGCTCCGGACGCGGGCAATTTATAGAGGACCAAAAATTTTAAAAGCAGTATAGGGGTTATATAAGCGGCTATAGCATTCACTCCATAGATCTCAAAAGGCCTGCTCCAGCGCTTTATTCCTTTAACTTCGATGAGCCGATAACAGAACGCCAGCGCCAGTAACGCCAGACCCGCGGTATAGAGGACATATGAGCTGGTCCAGAGCGCCTTATTTATCGGGAACGATATCCCCCAAAGCCAACCGGCAGCCGCGAGCCCCGCGCCGGCGGCCGCCATCCCGTATATTTTCACGACATCCTCACGCCGGCTTCTGAGCCAGAGCCCCGTAAAAACGCCCAACAAAGCCGTTGCCAGGGCAGGGATAGAGCTGAGCACACCCTCCGGATCGTATACTCCCTGCCGGTATGTGTGCGGCCCAAGCACGACTCTGTCAATAAAAGAAGCCAGACTCCCCTCTTTTGTCAATACGCCCGCGCCGAAACCCGGCACGGGAATATACGTCATCATAAGCCAATAGCCGGCCAGTGCCGCGACTGCCAGCGCTATCTGAGTCTTAAGACTTGTTTTGATAAAAAGCAGAGAAGTCACGCCGTAGCAGATAGCGATACGCTGCAATACGCCGAGTATCCGGATAGTGGACGGATGATAGTTGGGGATAGCGTTCAGGAAAAGACCGAGGCCGAAAATTATAGCCGTACGGCGCAGTATCTTACCGGCCAGCCCCTCGGTCCGGCCGCTCTCCAAACTCTTTGAAAGAGAAAAAACAAGAGAAACTCCGGCTATGAAAAGAAAAAAGGGGAAGACCAGATCAGTCATGGTACACCCGTTCCATTCGGCGTGATCCAGCTGTCTGTAGGCCTCGTTATTGCCAGGCGTGTTAACGATTATCATGCCGGCTATGGTCAGCCCCCTGAACACATCGATTGAAAGCAGGCGAGGTTTTACCTTAGGCTGAATAATTTCCATTATTTGTATTTTTTCCTGAACTCCGCTATCTTGATACGAAGTATGGCGCGCCTTAAAGCGGCTTGCGCGGCGTCAAGATCCAAGTCTTTCCCGCGCATAGCCAGACTCTCCTTCGCTTTCTGATAGGCCTGCCGGGCGCGCTCCTCATCCACTTCCTTGGCGAACTCCGCGGCCTCGGCGAGAATCAACACCTTGTCTGCGTGGACTTCAGCAAAACCGTTCAGCACCGCGAACATCTCTCTTCGATGCTCATCCTTGTATTTCAGAACGCCTTCCTTCAGCTGCACAACGAAAGAGGCGTGCCCCGGCAGTACACCCATCTCGCCGCCGAAAGCCGGTATAGCCACAAAATCCACCGGCTTGTCGGTCAGGACCGGCTTTTCTGGCGTCAAAATGGTGAGCAAAAGTTTATTTTTCATAAACATGACTGTCGATGTATAGCCATCCGGAAGCAAAGCAATTTAGCAAATGCTCGGACTTTACCCCTAAACCTCTTTACGCCTTTGCCTCTGCTTTCTGCTGGGCGCCGCGCTCAATTACCTCGTCTATGTCGCCGGCCATGTAAAAAAGCTGCTCAGGGAGGTGGTCCATTCTGCCGCTTAATATCTCCTTAAAACTCCTGAGGGTATCCTTGAGCGGCACATACTTTCCCGGCCGGTCATTGAAAGCAGCCGCCACGAAAAGCGGCTGAGACAGGAACTTCTGTATTTTCCTGGCCCGGAACACGATAAGTTTATCCTCGTCGGAAAGCTCATCTATCCCCAGGATGGCGATGATATCCTGCAGCTCCCTGTAACGCTGCAGCACTTTCTGGACGCCGCGGGCGGTCTGGTAATGCTCCTCTCCTATAATATTAGGGTCCAGTATGCGGGAAGTGGAATCAAGAGGATCCACGGCGGGATAGATTCCCATTTCGGTTATCTGACGCGAAAGCACTACGGTGGCGTCCAGGTGCGTGAAGACGTTCGCCACGCCGGGATCCGTCAGATCGTCGGCGGGAACATAGACGGCCTGGATTGACGTGATCGAGCCTTTTTTTGTGGAAGTTATACGCTCTTCAAGCCAGCCGATCTCGGTTGTCAGCGTCGGCTGGTAGCCTACGGCCGACGGCATGCGGCCCAGCAGCGCCGAAACCTCGGCGTTAGCAAGCACGTAGCGGAACACATTGTCCAGGAACAGCAGGACATCCTGTCCCTTGGCGTCGCGAAAATATTCCGCCTGGGTCAAAGCTGTCAGCCCCACGCGTGCGCGCGCGCCGGGCGGCTCGTTCATCTGTCCGTAAACCAGCGCGGTCTTGGATAGCACGGTGCTGCCGTCGGAAAGCTTTGAACTGCTCATATCAAGCCAGAGGTCATTGCCCTCTCTTGAGCGCTCGCCGATGCCGCCGAAAACCGAGTAGCCGTGATGCTCCCGGGCGACGTTGTTTATAAGCTCCATAATGAGCACCGTTTTACCCACGCCGGCGCCGCCGAACAGACCGATCTTTCCGCCCTTCATGAACGGCGCCAGCAGATCCAAAACCTTTATACCCGTCTCAAAGATCTCGGGCTCGGTCCGCTGTTCTGTCAACGGGGGCGGGGCGCGGTGAATAGGCAGATGATCCTTCGTTTCGATAGGGCCAAGGGAATCTTTAGGTTCTCCCAGCACGTCCACCAGACGGCCGAGACACGCCTCTCCGACGGGAACAGTAATAGGCGCTCCTGTATCTTTGACCTCTATGCCTTTACTAAGTCCGGTGGTGGTGCCCAGCGTAATGGCGCGCACGGTATTATCCCCCAGGTGCTGCGCGACTTCCGCCACCAGGTTCTTCTCCTGCCCCTCGTCTTTATATTTGAGTTTGAGAGCGTTAAGGATTCTGGGTAATTCACCCTGCTTAAATTCCACGTCTATAACCGGGCCGATGATCTGCACGATTTTTCCGATGTTCATAAATTCTCCTCAAACTAATCCTTTATCCTGCCGAAATTGCGGTTCAATTCCCGGCTATCCACCCAGCGCTTCCGCGCCACTCACGATTTCGTTAAGTTCGGTGGTTATCATCGCCTGGCGCATCTTGTTAAGCTTAAGCGTAAGCCCACCTATCAGGTCGGAGGCATTCTTTGAAGCCGCCTCCATTGCGTTCATTCGCGCCGCCAGTTCAGCCGCCTGCGATTCAAGCAGCACCCTGTATAAATTGGCTCCGATATATCTGGGAAGAAGGGCCTCAAGCAGCACGTGTTTTTCCGGCTCAAAGCTGAAATCCCTAAGCTTCCTTCCGGCGGAATCCGGGGCCTCGAGTATATGGTGCCTGAGCGGCAGCAGCTCTTCACGAATCACGCGCTGCGTCAGCATAGATTTAAATTCGTTGTAAATGAGCGTAACAGAAACCACTTCGCCGCCGGAGAACATCTTTAGAACGTTTGCTGCCAGTATATCGGCGTGGACATACCCCGCCTTGGGGAAGAGGCCGACCATCTCATAGGTTATTTCAAGGTCTAAACCTTTAAGCCTTTTTATAAAATCACGGCTTTTTCGCCCCACGCAGATAACGCGCATTTTTTTGCCGCGATTTTCTGTCAGCCAGGCCGCCGCCGCCTTAAGCAGACTGGAATTGAATGAGCCGCACAGACCTTTGTCCCCCGCGATCAGCACCAGTCCCACGGCGTCCGCTCCGGGGTTTTCCGCGAACAGATTATACGCGGGGGAGTCTCTGAACTGCGAACTTTCCATCTCGGTATAGAGGTCGGCTATCAGACCGCCCATCTTCACCGCGAAGGGCCGGGAAGACAAAATGGCGCCTTGAGCGCGCTTGATGCGCGCCGCGGAAACCATCTTCATGGCATAAGTTATCTGTTTTATGCTTTTAACGGACTTGATGCGTTTTCGTATGTCTCTTAAAGATGCCATAAATTTAATCAGCGAGTTGCCGCGTTTAGAAAGTTATGTGGTTCCCGGAGTTTTTAGTTCCGCAACTTTAGCGATTCTTTAACTTTTAAAACTCTCAAACCCCGCGCTATATGCCAGCTTTCTTCAATTCCTTCACGTAATCGGCTATGCCGGCCTCAAGACCCCATTCCGGCCGGTAGTTCAGGTAAGCCCCGGCCAGCCCGAGGTCCGCATGGGTCTTAACCTGAAAAAACCCGTAAGGGTTGTCAAAATATTCGGGGGCAATGCTGGAGCCCATGGCCTTATTGAGGCACTCGATGACCTTATTAAAATTCTCCGGCACGCCGGTGGCGGCGTTCACAACTCCGGATTTTTTAGCCTCAAGTGCTTTAAGATTGGCCCGAACGATGTCTTTGACGTAGACAAAATCACGCATCTGCTCGCCGAACTTGAATATCCTGGGCCGCTTGCCGGCCTTCATCTGCAGATAAAGCTGGTACATCATGCTGGCGGCGTGACCCTTGTAGTATTCGCGGGGACCGTACACGTTAAAATAGCGCAGGCCGACCAGCGTAATATCCGCGTGCGCGGCCGCGAATTCCCGCGCCACGTTGTCCATCATTGCTTTTGAAAACCCATACACGTTCTCAGGAGTCAGGGGCTGCTCTTCCGTCATGGGACACGCGCCGTTCCCGTAAACGCCGGCGGAAGAGGCGTACACGACTCTCTTGACGCCTTTTTCAAGGACAAAGCGCAGTATATTCCTGAACCCTTCAACGTTCACTTCCATCATGCGCTTCTGGTCGTGCACGGTGGTATCGGTTATGGCGGCCTCGTGGAAAACGGCGTCCACTTTCCCTGTCTTATCCCACCATTCACGGCTCATGATGTCATCGGCTACAACATCGCCCTTGAAACCAATAAGATTCTTGAAATTCCCGGATGAAAAATTATCAAGTATGACCACGTCGGCTTTTCGCTCTCCGGCGAGCGTGAAAGCCAGGTTGGAACCTATAAAGCCGGCGCCGCCGGTGACCAGGTATCTCATTTTATTCTCCCGTTTAATTCAAGATTCCGGATTTAAAATTCAAGATCAAAAACTGCCGTAGATATTCAATCCGCAGGGGTTGATCTTAAATCCTGCTTCCGATAATTTTAAACCCTCAATATTTTTACACAAAACTCTTCTTAAACTCGGCTATCGCGTCCGCAATCCTGCACTCAAGCTCGGCGTCCAGCTGTTTTTTAGCGGCGATGTCAGCCAGAAGGTTAGCGTACTTATCCTTCACGAACCTGAGAAGGTCGGTTTCAAATTTTTTAATCTTGGGCAGTTCAATTTCATCCAGATGCCCGCGCGTGCCGGCGAAGAAAGCAAGCACCTGCTCTTCCACGGGCATAGGCTTGAATTGCTCCTGCTTCAGCAGTTCCACCAGTCGTTCGCCGCGCTTGAGTTGATCCATACTGGACTTATCCAGGTCGGAACCGAACTGCGCGAAAGCGGCCAGCTCGTTGTACTGCGCCAGGTCCGACCGGAGCCTGCCGGCCACCTGCCGCATAGCCCTGATCTGGGCCGAACTTCCCACGCGCGAAACTGAGATGCCGACATTCACCGCCGGCCTGATGCCGGAATGGAAAAGAGACGGTTCAAGATATATCTGTCCGTCGGTAATCGAAATAACATTGGTGGGGATGTAAGCCGTGACGTCATTGGCCTGCGTTTCTATTATCGGTAGTGCGGTTATGGAGCCGCCGCCGTTCTTATCGGAAAGCTTGCAGGCGCGTTCAAGCAGTCTTGAATGCAGGTAGAACACATCTCCGGGGTAGGCCTCGCGGCCGGGCGGGCGGCGCAGCAGCAGTGACATCTGGCGGTAAGATTGGGCATGCTTTGAAAGGTCGTCATAGATTATAAGGGCGTGCTTTCCCTCCCAGAGGAAACCCTCGGCGATAGCGCAGCCTGAATACGGGGCGAGGTAAAGGAGCGAAGCCGGCTGGGAAGCGGTGGCGGAAACTATTATGGAATATTCCATGGCCCCGTTTTCTTCAAGGGTCCTGGCCACCCGCGCAACCGTGGATTCTTTCTGCCCGATAGCCACATAAATGCAGATGGGGCGCCTGTCAGCCGGCTCTTTTTTCTGATTTATAATGGTATCTATGGCTATGGCCGTCTTGCCGGTCTGCCTGTCCCCGATGATAAGTTCGCGCTGACCGCGGCCTATGGGTATCATACCGTCAACGGCCTTGATACCGGTTTGCAGCGCTTCCCTGACCGGAGCGCGCTCCAGCACACCGGGAGCGATGACCTCTACAGGGCGCCTTTTTTTTGCGTTCAGCGGCCCTTTGCCGTCTATGGGATTGCCGAGAGGATCCACCACTCTGCCGATGAGCTCCGGCCCCACGGGGATATCCACAACGCGGTTGGTCCGCTTGACGCGGTCGCCTTCCCGTATCAGGGAATCCCCGCCCATGATCACCACGCCCACATTCTCGCGCTCGATATTGAGAACCATGCCGGAAACGCCGCCCTCAAATTCCACCAACTCTCCGATTACGGCGTTATTCAGGCCGTAAACGCGGGCGATACCGTCTCCGATCTGCAGCACCTGACCGGTCTCGGAAAGTTCGGCCTCCGGCACGAATTTTTCTATCCTGCTCTTAATTATCTGCGTAATCTCTTCTGGTCTTATCATGGTTTCCTCTCAAAAAAACGTGTGCGGCTAAATTTTATGCGCCAAGCATTAAACGCTAAGCTTTTTAATTTTTTACACTTTACCGCTTGAGTCTTAATCCGGGCAATACTAGTTCTTAATATTTCAAAATGCTGTTCTTCATTTTTTTAAGCCTTCCTTTCACCGTGGCGTCTATCAGCAAGTCCCCCATCCGTATCTCCATCCCGCCTATGACGCTCTCCGAAGCCACCTGGGCGACCCGGGCTTTTTTACCGGAGACGGAGGAAAGGATCTTTGCGATATGACGCAGTTCTTCTTCGCTCAGCGGATGACGGGAGGCGACTTCGGCCAGAGCGATGCCGGCATAATCGTTGTAAAATTTAATGCAGTCTTCCAGAACAGTATCCAGCAGATAAAACCTGTTCTCTCTTATCAACAGGCCGACCAGCGCCGCGGCCCGCGAGGTTATCACGTCCTTGGAAAGTAACCTGGTCAGAATCTCGTTTTTATCGTCATAGCCCACCAGGGGGTGCAGGAACAGACGCACGAACCGGCCGGCGGCGCTCCGGACTTTTTCCAGTTCCGCTATCCTGAGCGCGGCTGCGGCCTCCCCGTGCCTGTCAAAAGCGGCGCCGTCCAGACCCATATAGGCCCTGGCATAACGCTTTGACAGTGTTTTATCCGCGGCTTTCATTTTTTATTTTCCCAATTTATATTTAGAATCCCCGGTTTCAAGTTCCTTCAGAAAATGGTTTACCAGTTCCCTATCGGCCTTCTGATCTATGGTTTTCTGAAGAACCCGCTCCGCCGCGAGGATCGCCAGCTCGGCAACCTTGTCTTTCAGCTCCCGCACCATCGCGTTTTTCTGGGACTCAAGCTCCGTTTTAGCCGTCTCAATAAGCAGCGCTGCGCTTTTCCGGGCATCCTCCATGATCAGATCCCTCTCCCGGACACCAGCCGCGCGGGCCTCGTTCAGGCGGGCCTCGATCTCTATTTTAAGCGCCGCCATGCCGGCTTCCAGCCCTTCTTTTATTTTTTCGGCCTCAAGCCTGGCCTTCTCGGCAGCTTCCCGGTCGTGGCGTATACCGTGCTCCCGCTCCTCAACGGCTTTCATGAGCGGTTTCCAGGCCGTCTTCGAGAGGATAAGGACCAAAAGAATAAAAATGAAGATGGTCCAGAACATCAGGCCGAATTCAGGCCTTATTAATGCTTCCATAGTAAACTCCGGTGCGTCGTATATGGTGGTGAGCGGCGAGTGTGGAAATAATGACCCACCCGCCACTGATCACGAACCAATGATTATTTATGCGCTTGAATCTGGGCTGGCGCGACTACGGGCGCGCCGGCGGCCGCTTCTTGTTTTGGCATGCCGAAGTTCATTAAAGCCAGGAGACAGATGACCAGCGCGAAGAAAGCAAGGCCTTCGATCAGCGCCGCGGCGATGATCATTGTGGTCCTTATGGCTCCGCCCGCTTCGGGCTGGCGGGCCGTGCCCTCAACAGCGCTGGCTGCCATCTTACCTATACCGAGACCGGCGCCTATAAGCGTAAGGCCGGCGCCCACGCCCGCGCCGATGTAACCGAGTCCTAAAAACATCATATCATTCATATTATTCCTCCGTTATTATCAACATCTTAGATTTTACTGCCATAAGCCGTATGCCATAAGCTCCGGGCGTATGGCGCAGCCTGCCTTATTAAAGGCCAGCTGCTAATGCGGGTGCATGGCGGCGCCAGTGAAAATCGCCGTCAGAAAAGTGAAAATGTACGCCTGCAGAAAAGCGACGAACAATTCCAGCAGCATGACGAACAGCACCATCAGTACTGCTATCGGCGCGGTGACTCCCAGCCCAAGCGCGGTATTCAACCCGCCGAAAATAAAAATGAGACTTATGAGGGACAGAACAACGATATGGCCCCCTATCATATTGGCGAACAACCTGACACATAACGCGAAAGTCTTGGTCAGCATCCCCAGAAGTTCCATGGGGAAAAGCAGGGGATAAAGCCAGAACGGCACGCCTTTAGGCACAAGGTGGCTGAAATAACCCACGACGCCCTGCTCCCTCATGCCCGACACATTAAGAAGGACAAAAGTGGTGAGCGCCAGGCCGCCGGTAACCGCGAGATTTCCAGTGGCGGTAGCCCCGTAAGGAACCAGCCCGGCAAGATTCATGGCGAGTATAAAAAAAAACAGGGTGGAGAAATAAGGCAGATATGCGGCGGTCTTATGCCCGAGATTGGGGCCGACAACTTCATCCCTCAGAAAAAGGACGATTATCTCCACCATTGATCTAAAAGGCGCGAGCGCAGGACTTTTGCTCGAGATCAGGGCTGGCAGCCCGATCAGCAGTACGAGGGCGGCTATAACCATCATCAGCACGTGCTTGGAAAACGGAAGAGTCAGCGGTCCCAGGCTGAAAAAGGTCCAGATATGGTCCAGGATGTGATGTTCAAGTATCGCTTTTAGTTCCATTTTTTTTCAACGGGACCGCTTCAAAAATGAACTGCGTGAAAATCAGAACACCGGAAAATGTCAGTAAAATTATATACTTTTTATCCCTTAAAAGCCACACCGCGCCGACGAGAAACAAAAGCCTCCACAGGAATCCGCCCACGAAGACCGCGTAAAAGACCTTATCCGCTTTATCCACCGCTTTTTTAAGAGCCGCCCGGGACAGCCCGCCGTTAAACAGCCCGAAGGCCGCGCCCCATGCGGCCGCCGACCAAGCGCAGTCCATCATGGCCGCCCGCCCGCGCCTTTCTTCCCGCTTCTAAAGTCTTTTTCCTTCGGCAGTTCGCGGAGGACCAGGTAAAAACCGGCGGCAAGCCCCCCGGCGGCGCCGGCCAGCATAAGCCAGGGAGCCGAGCCGAACCTCTGGTCCAGCCGGTAGCCCGCCCATAAACCCAGGCCAACGCCGGCGGCCAGTTCCAGCCCGATCTGGACGTATTTATAATAGCTTGTGTCTTCGCCGTTTGTCACAACGAAGATTCTACTAATTTTGAAGGCGGACAACGGCGGCGCAGGATTTAAATCCTCTGTTAAGGTAAGTGTAAAATTAAGGCAGATGTAATATTGGAGCGGCTGGCGGGGGAGCTGGGTTAGCAAAACCCTCCGGACGCCGAGACTTGCATAGCGACGAGGCGGAGGACGGGAAGTGCGGTCACGGTGTGATCGACACTGGTTTTGCGTTCCAGTCCCCCGACAGGCTCAGCGAACCCTGTCAAGCAAGATGCAACTGAAGAACAAGTCGCTTTCACCACTTGGGTGAAATCTGGTTTCCGGTGTGGCCGGATGCTTAACGGAGGATCAGGGAGCAGGATCCCGCGTGTATTATTCCTGTTCAAAAATGTTAGAATCAGTTTTATGGAAGCGAGCCTGGAGAAAAGAATACTCATCGTTGACACTGACGCCGCTCATGCCGACGAACTCATCGTCTTCCTGCGAGGCAAAGGCTACGAAGTGCAAAGCGCCGCCGCCCACCAGGACGCGCTGACCGCCGTCCAGAATTGGAAGCCTCACCTTGTTATTCTTAATATCCTCATCGAATCTTTCAATCCCCTTGATTTCCTGACCGAAGTGAAGAAAAATCCCTTTACGGAGAAGCAGAAAATAATCGTCTTCTCCAAAACGCCGGAAGTTGATATCGTCACCGGCCCTTCACCAAGGGTCAAGGGCTACCTGACTAAACCACTGGACTTTGAGATTCTAAAATCCGCCCTCCTGGGCTTAGCACCCAAACCGGACAAGGACCACCCGGTAACGGTGCTTATAGCGGACGACGACGAGGATTTCTCCGACCTGCTGAAAATGTTCCTTGAGTCCAACAATTACAAACCTATCGTGGTGACCGACCCCCTGCAGGTACTGCCCCGTTTAAAAGCTGAAAAGCCCGATGTGCTCCTGCTTGACATAATGATGCCGAAAAAAGACGGCTTCCAGATCATGTCGGAAATGCAGGACGAAGCGGCAACAGCCAACATCCCCATCCTCGTACTCAGCGCTCTTCGCTTCAATAATTTCCAGGAGCGCGGCATACTCACCGGTCTGCCGGAAATTGTAGCGAAAGAACTCCCCGGCGACCTGCTGCTCAGCATAATAGACAGGGAGATCGGCGGCGGTCATTCTCCCGAAATAGCGCAAGCGCTAAAAGAGCAAAAACCGAGAGTTCTGATCGCGGACGATCAGACTGAACTGCTTATGCTTATGAAAGAGACCGTAGAGGCGGCGGGGTTTGAAGTTTTCATCGCCAGCGACGGCGCTGAAGCGCTGCAGGTCATTTTCGAGACTCATCCCGACATCGCGGTGCTTGACTACAACATGCCCATCAAGGACGGCCTGAGCGTGGCGCAGGACCTGAAAGACAGTCCGCTTTTCGCCCACATACCCATAATAATCTGCACCGCTTACAGCGAGAAAACCACCAAGATAAAAGGTTTAAGCATGGGTATCGACGATTACCTCATAAAACCGGTGGACACCGATGAGCTTGTCGCCCGCATCCGCATGATACTTAAACGCAACAAGCTGGTGCTGGACACAAATCCCCTCTCAAAGCTGCCCGGCAACCCTTCCATACAGGCCAGGGTTGAGCGCGAATTACAGAAAGGCGGAAGCTTCGCGGTGCTTTATCTGGACCTCAATAATTTTAAAGCCTACAACGATATATACGGTTTTGAATCCGGGGACCGCGTGATAAAAGCCACGGCCAACTTGCTGGTCAAGCTCACCATTCATAACGAGACCTCCAGGGATTTTATCGGGCACATCGGCGGCGACGACTTTATAATAGTCACCGATTTCGAGAAGGCCGAGGAGATCGCGGCCCGCGTCGTGTCGGCCTTTGATGAGATATCCCCCTCTTTCTACGGCAAAGAAGACCGCGCGCGCGGACATATTATCTCGACAGACCGCCAGGGCAATATCAAAAAATTCCCTTTCCTCTCCATAGCCGTCGGCATCGTCCATAACAAGCTGCGCCCGCTTATCTCCTTCGCGCAGGTCAGCAATATAGGCTCCGAGCTTAAAAAAGCCGCCAAAGCCAGAGAGAAAAGCGCCTATATTATGGACAAACGTAAAGACTAGCCCGGGAAGCATCTGCTGCCTGGCCTCCAGGGCATCCCAAACCGAACCAAAGGACCTATATCTTTAAGTCCAAATACCGCCCCCAACCGGGCCCTTCGCCTCTATTGCCACTCCAGCCTTATTTCTATAATTTAGTCATGCTGAAGCAGGGGCACAGCGACATTTTGAGCAAATATAACTTACAAACAAATTAGGAGAACAGCGTAAATGAAAAAACTATTAACCATGGTTATGATAGTCACCTCGGCTGGCCTGGCCTGCGCGGGAGAAACCGAAACGACGGCCCTGAACGCCGCCAGCCTTACTGGAGTGAACATATCCGCCATGCGGGCGATAGACGTCCCCGCGGCGCCTGCGGCTGTCAAAGTGACATCCTCCGCCAGCTGGATAAAGGCCGTGAAAAAGGAATATTTAAGACTGCTTGATACCGGAAATATACAAAGCCTACCGGCAGCCAATATCTCTGAACTCCCCGACGCGGCCAAACAGCAACTGAAGGAAGATAACACTAATCTGGGACCGGATTACCCCTCTATCGCTTATAAAATGGAATTACAGGGCGCCACCGCTTTCATTATCCATAATGAAAACGACGGGGGAATGTTCACCACTATTTTCGACGAAATAGGACAAAAGATCGCAGAAGGCAGCTGCGGGGAAAGCGGTGAATTTTCCTGGGACACCTCCAAAGGCGCCGCCATACGGAAAACCAATGCCCTGGCAGCGGTGAAGGGTACGCCCACCTATATGTGGGTAAAAGCCGTTAAAAAAGAATATTTAAGGCTGTTCAATGAAGGCAATCTCGGAACCCTGCCCGTGGCTAAAATATCGGAACTTCCCGCCGACGCCAAGCAGCAGCTTAAGGCGGACAATACGGCTTGGGGACCGGAGTATCCCTCCATCCCTTATAAAATGGTACTACAGGGAATGACCGCTTTCATTATCCATAACGAGAACGACGACGGCATGTTCGTCGCGATATTTGATAAGCGCGGAAACTATATCGCTGCCGGATTCCGCGATAACGGCGGAACCTTCGCCTGGGACGATATTTAAACCCATCAGTTCAACCCGCGTAACACGCCATTAGCGGAATTGCGAAAAGAACAGAGCCGGCAGTCGATAAGACCGCCGGCTCTTCTTTTCAGCGTCTACACCGCCCTATTACCTTTCCCGCCCAAAGACAGCTCTTTGCGGTACTGGGCGATGGAGCGCCGTGAGAGTTTCACCCCGTACCTCTTCTCAAGCGCAAACCCCAACTCAGCGTCGGAAACATCCGGCCTTTCCGAGGCCAGAGCGTAAAGCCTTTCCTTATTCACATCTTTGGAACTGGGCAAAAGCGTAGTCATGGGTGCCTCGGTGCCCCAGGGCAACTGCACCGACTTATTGGAAACCAGCCGGTTCAGGACGCTCGTATCCACCCCCAGGTTCTTGGCCAAAGTCCGCTGCGACAGCGGCCTGCGGCGGGAAGGCTCTCCGCTGGTAAGGAAATCCGTCTGTACGCTTATCAGCAACTCAAGCGCGCGGTAAAGCGTGGTCTTGCGCTGATCCGTAAATTCAAGGCGCTTCAGAAGATTCTCAATTTTATTTCCGTCCGCAGCGGAAAGGGCCGCGGCGTATTGCTCCAGCTTTTCCCTGTTCACGCGGTAACGCCCCTTCCACACTTCCCGGTTAAAGAACGCCAGCACCGGTGAACCGTCCTCAAGCTCTATTCCGGCCACGGCGCTGAAAACTTTTTCGGGCAGGGGAGCCGGCGCCCCCTCAAATTCCCCGTGAATAAAAGCGCGGTTAACAAAATCCCTGAGCCTGACGGCGTCTTCCTTTGTTATGCCGCATACTTCCGCCCTTTGAGCGTCGGTCCTCTCCCCGTCTTTAAGGAAACAGGTCTCAAAATTCTCCTGCCCTATCCGCTGCATCAACCCCACCAGATCCCCGCCGCCATCGGCAAGATCGGGAAGGTCCCCGGCTGAAAGCCTGAGGCCATAGCCGGCGAAATTCTTGGCCGCGTAACGGGCGCTCGGGAACTCGGCCAGATTCACCACGCCGGCAGTCTTCAGCAGTTTAAAAAGTCTGGAGCTTTCCAGCTCTTTTAACTGTTTTTCAAAATCACCCTCCGACATCTCCATGAGCCCGGCCAGCTTCAGCCGCCCCTGCATCACGGCTGAGGCTCTTGCCGCCAGCCCGTGAGTTAAGCGCATCCTGGGAATTTTATTCATATCCGCCCGCGTTCATCCTTCCAAAAGATTTAAAAACTGCCCCCCTCCCGCCATCCCCTGCCTGATACAGAGCAATTTTTATGCCAGAATATATTAAAACATTTATTTGTCAGATTTTCACAATGAAAACTCCGCCGGGGAAGGAATTTTAATATAATGTCAAAGCGGTGCGAATATTTTCATTTGAAAATATTTATTTTCGTTTGAGAATGTTTTTAAGAAAATCAGCAGGGGGCTTACAGTGACTAAATTAAATATCCTTGTCGTGGAAGACGATAAACTGGCGCAGAAAGTCATGTCCGGCCATTTACGCGCTCACAATGTTGATCTGGCGGGCGACAAAAAAACCGCTTTAGCAAAATTGGCAAATGGCCATTACGACATCTGCTTTTTTGACCTTATGCTGGGGCCTAAAGACGATTATTCCGGCTTGAAGCTGATCCCTGTCGCCGTCTCCAAGGGCTTTTACTGCGTGGTAATGTCCGGCTCCGACTCCGACGAAATAATAAACAAGGCTTACGGTCTGGGCTGTAAAGATTTTTATTCCAAAGGCAATGAGGAGTCCAACGTTGAGGCTGTTATCAGAAAATATTTCCAGAGCAGGACCGGAACAGCCGGCGCCGATGTTTTTTCAAGCCGCTTCGTGACCTCGGACCCCGCCACCAGGGCCGTCGTGAGCGAAGCTCTTAAATACGCGCCCTCGGAATTACCCATTCTTATCCTGGGCCCCTCCGGCTCGGGCAAAACCTCCCTGGCCAAAATTATCCACGACTATTCCGGCAGGGAAGGCTCTTTTGTGGCCATCAATTGCTCCGCCTACACCGAAGACTTGCTTGAGGCTGAACTTTTCGGCCATAAAAAAGGCGCCTTCACCGGGGCCGGAGAAACCCGCAAAGGCCGCCTGCTGGAGGCTCACAAAGGAACCTTGTTCCTGGACGAGATAGGCACCATGAGCCTTAACATGCAGATGAAACTGCTCAAAGCCATAGAGGAGCGCTCTTTCTACCCGCTGGGCTCCGATAAACCGGAGCATTCAGAATTCCGCATAATAAGCGCCACCCTGGAAAACATACAACAACTCATTTCGCAGGGGAAAATGCGCCTGGACCTGTTTCAGCGCATACACGGATTCACCATAGACCTGAGCCCGCTGAGCCGCAGAAAGGACGATATTTTCCCGCTCCTAACTCACTTCACGGCCGGCACCAAACGGCTGGCATTTTCTCCGGATGCGAAAGCCTATATTCAGAATTATACCTGGCCGGGCAATGTCAGAGAGCTGAAAAGATTTTCCGAGCTTCTGGTCAGCGGCTCGGAAGGGAGGATAGATCTTGAAGCGGTAAAACAACATCTTACCGCCTCCGACCCCGCCGCACCGGCAGGGAAATTATCAGGGGGCGACGCCTATCGGCACGCCCTGGCCAACGGCCTTGAACGGACCTTGGACCGGGTAGCTTACGAGATAATCCAGCGGAGCATGACGGAGAACGGGGGCAAAAAGACCGGGACGCTTTCGGACCTTAAAATTTCAACGCGTTTTCTCTACGCCACTTTGAATAAATTCGGGGCGGTGGCTGCGCGCAAAGACAAGCAACCGCAGGGGGATGAACAATGAGCCAGCCTGACGACCTGAGCAAACTGCTGCACGATATCAAAGGAAAATGCGCCAGCATCAAAGGCGCGGCCGACTTATTCCGGGATTGTTCGGTGGAAGAAAAACGGGAGATGCTCGCCCTCATGAGCGAGGCCGCGCGAAACATCTCCGGGACTTTGCTGGAACTGGGCAAAACTCTTAAGTAAGAGCAATTTGATTTACAGAAATATTATAACCACCAGCAGTATACCGATCAGAACCAAAGCGGTAATTTCACACTGCTTTTGCTTATGTCTTGTGATCGTAACTTGTGGCTTACCGCTACGACCAAGGTGGTTCTTTCCCGGCGACTTTTAGCCAGGGGAGATGCGCGAACTTTTCGGGGGCGTGGCCGGTGGCCATGGTTATGTCGGTAAAACCTTTTTCATGCAGGTCTTTGGCGATGTCTTCGCCTTTAATATCGCTTCCCAGATCTGAATCTATATACACAGGCGTGTCTTTAGGCAAAGTTTCTATACCGGCGGCAAAATCTTTTGGGGTTTTATAAGCTTTTAGTCCCACACCAGCCGCTTTAGCCGCCAACTTCCAGTTCATGTGAACCAGCATATCGTCGTCTAACAGGACAACCTGGTGGTCGGCACCATGCATTACTACGCTGGGAAGCTCTATCAGGACAGTCGTGCCTTTGCCAAGTGCGTTTTCCGGAGCAAAGTAGCCACCATTCCGCTGTAAAGTAGCCACTATTCCGTTACAAAGTAGCCACCGTTCCGGTGAAAGTAGCCACCCCTGTTTTTGATGGGGTGATTAA
>CAIPTO010000090.1 GCA_903867985.1 uncultured Elusimicrobia bacterium
CATGTTGCCGGCTGGAATATCCCAACTATTTTAAAGCCAGGCCAGACCGCAGCCGCCACTGCAAAAGCCTTCGCGGAGTATATCAACGCCGGCACCAGGCCGTACCGGGCGACCGCCACCGGCGGCAAGATAAAAATAGTCTTCATTGAGAAATAATATCTAGTGGTTTAAATTATGCCTACATTGTATTGGATCGGTAAAGATGCAGTTGTGAACCATCACCAGCAAGTGCCTTTTCACCTGCTTAAAGACGTCCCGGGCCTGTCCTGCGGCCAGCCCGGCGACGGCAATCTTATCGTCCAAGGTGACAATCTTGTAGCGCTTAAAGCCTTGCTGCCTTATTACGGCGGCCAAGTTAAGTGCATATATATTGACCCGCCTTATAATACCGGGGAAGAAAAGTGGGCATATAACGACAACGTGAACAGTCCGCTTATCCGGGAATGGCTTGGTAAGGTGGTAGGGCGTGAGGATGAAACGCTTGACCGGCATGACCGATGGCTTTGTATGATGTACCCACGTCTTAGCATGCTTCGGCAACTATTGAGTGAAGAAGGCGTTATTGTAATACATATTGATGAGCACGAGTTAGCAAATCTTATCGTGATAATGGATGAGATTTTCGGCCGTCAAAACCTTGTTGGTCAAATTGTGTGGGATAAGGGGAATCCAAAGGGAGACTCTGAAGGTATTGCCTATCAGCATGAAACACTTTTGGTTTATGCACGAGATAAAAAAGAGTTTTTAAAATCCTGTGATGTTCAACTTGCTAAGCCAAATGCGGAAAGGATGCTTCGCAAGGCAAAAGCCATCTACAAGAAACTCGGAAAAAACAATATTCCAGAAGACTTGAAAGACGTGGTCAAGAAATACAACCTATCCGAAGATATTTTAAAAAAGCATATTCATCCCTATGAATTAACTGACGCGAACAATGATTTTACGGAATGGATTTCCACTCAGAAAGATTTGAAGGGCGGGGAGAAGATGTATAAGTACATAAATGAGGCAGGCCGCGTATATCGCTTGGTCTCAATGGCCTGGCCCAATAAAGAGAAGGCGCCAGATGAGTATTTTGAGGACATTATTCACCCAAAGACAGGGAAGGTTTGTTCAAAACCCGCTCGTGGATGGCGCTGCCCCCCAAACACCGTAAAGGATTTATTGAAGAAAGGACTTATTGTATTTGGGGAAGATGAAACCTCTCAACCTCAAAAAGTCTATTTTTTAGATGAGAATATGCGGGAGAATGTCTCAAGTATTTTAAAATACGGCGGTAGCGATGATGACCTTCTAGCAAAACTTGAGGTGGAGTTTCCCACTATTAAACCGCATGAATTTGCGGCCAGAATACTGGCGATATTTACTAAGGAGGACGACCTGGTTTTAGATTCATTTGCTGGTTCCGGAACAACAGGTCATGCTGTACTTGAATTAAATAAGCAGGAGGGCAAAAAAAGAAAGTTTATCTTGATTGAAATGGACCCCAAAATCGCGCAGGAATCAACACGTCTCCGAATGCAGCGGGTTATTACCGGCCATACGAACAAGAAGAGGGATGTAATGCCGGGCTTAGGTGGAGGTTTTAGATACTGCGTAATTGGAGACACACTTTTCGACGAAACAGGGAAGATTCGTGAAACTGTCTCATTTGCCGACCTTGCCCGCCATGTCTACTTTACAGAAACGGGGGAACCGCTTCCCCGCGAGCGCGTTTCTAAAACCCCACTTCTTGGCGTGCTTCGCGGCGTTGCCGTATATCTTTTGTATAACGGAATCCTCGGTGATAAGACCGTAAACGGCGGGAATGTCCTTACCCGCGCCATACTGACAAAACTCCCGCCATTCAATGGGCAGAAAGTTATTTACTGCGCCGGCTGCCTGCTTGGGCGTGATCGGTTGCAAAACGAAAAGATCATTGTCCGGCAAACACCATACGAGATAAAAGTATCATGATCACATTAAAAGACTACCAACTGCGTGTACTTGATTCACTCCGCGATTTCTTCCGACAATGTTCCAAAGACGGCAGGCCCGAAGCTGCCTATCAAACCGCACTTATTCGCAATAACAGGCCCATCGTTCCATATATCCCTATAACCATAGAAGGCTTAAGCGCGTGTATGCCTTACATCTGCCTCCGTGTGCCTACAGGCGGGGGAAAGACATTGCTTGCCTGCCATGCCGCGGGCATTGCAATGGACGAACTACTTCACGCCGAGAGAGCTGTTGTCCTTTGGCTTGTACCCAGCAACACTATCCTAGACCAGACCGCGGACGCGCTGCGCGATACGCGCCACCCCTACCGTCGCGCCCTGGAGCTAGCCTGTGGATCGATTGAGGTTGTCACCATAAGCGAAGCTTTAAGGCTTTCGCGAGCGACTGTCGAAGGCCAGACTGTGGTGATCGTTGCCACTATACAGTCTTTCCGCGTGGAAGATACCGACGGCAGAAAGGTCTACGACCAGAACAGCAATTTTTCGGAATATATGCAGAACATCCCGGCAGGAAGGGCTGGGGATTTGCTGCCCGGAGCTGACGGCAAACCCAAACCCTCGCTAGTCAACATGCTCCGCCTCCACCGCCCGATAGTTATAGTGGACGAGGCGCACAATGCCCGCACAGAACTCTCATTCTCCACACTCGGCAATGTTCTACCATCGTGCATCATCGAATTTACGGCCACACCTGTTTCTGACGGAATAAACCCATCCAATATCCTGCACAGGGTTTCCGCCGCCGAATTAAAAGCGGCAAACATGATAAAGCTGCCCTTACGCGTAATAACCCGCCACCCAAGCCAGCGGCCCCAACTGCTAGCCGATGCCATTTCATTACGTTCAGACCTTGAGAAACTTGCTGTCACAGAATCCCAAGCAACCGGCGAATATATTCGCCCCATAATGTTAATACAGGCGGAGAATGTCGCCGCTTGCGAACCTCTCCGGGCCCGCCTTACGGCAGAATATGGGATTTCAAAAGACGAGATAAAAATATCTGTCGGGGCACTTGATGAACTAAAAGATGTAAAAGAAATATCTTCGGCCAAATGCCCGGTACGCTTCATTATTACCGTCCAGAAACTAAGGGAAGGCTGGGACTGCCCCTTTGCTTATGTTTTGTGCAGTCTTAAAGAAACACGCTCCGCCACGGCCATAGAGCAGATCGTAGGGCGCATACTCCGCCTTCCCGGCGCCCAGGCGAAACAACACCCGGACCTGAATTGCGCTTACGCTTTCTCTGTTTCAGAATCTATTGCCGACGTACTCGCCGAGTTGCGCGAGGCGCTGGAGAACAATGGCTTTACCGCGGCGGAAGCCGAAAGGATAATCATTCCCATCCCACAAGGCGTTTTTCCTCTCGGCGTCCAGCCCCAGACAGTGAAGTTCGTGCTTGGCTCCGAGATGGACGTGGAAGCGGCCCGCGCGCAGGAAACCGCGCTTGCCGGTAAAATAAAAGTGGACACTGTTAGCGGCGAGCTGACTGTTTTTGTCCCCTTGGATAAAAAAGAAACCGAAAGGCTTAAAGCCTGCGTTAAGACGCCAGAGGCCAAAGCTAAGGTTGAAGAGATCGTAAACCTTGTGCGTGCAGCGGAAGTTGCTTTCGGTGGCACAGGGCATACCCGCCTGCCGTCCTACTATGAGCAGAGGTTTGATTTCTCAGTGCCGTTGCTATGCATTAGTGAGGATGGCAATCTTTTTGAATTTGAAAGCACTTTTCTTTTAGAACACCCTTGGAAGTTGGGCGGGAAAGATGCCGCTTTAAGTGCGGGGTATAACCCGCTTGAGAGACCCTTAGGAAGAAGCGGCACCATAGATGTTGGCGCAAGAGGAAAAATGGAGTCCATTATTAAAGATGCGCCAGTTGATTTCGTAATGACGCTTCATCAGCAGGTATTGGGACTTGGCGGCATAAATGATTGGTCCCTTGAAAGCCTGGCCGCCTGGCTTGATCGGCACATAGACCATCAGGATATTCCCGCTGGGGAATCGGCTGAATTCATGCGTAAGGCCATCCGCGGGATCATGGCCAAGTTCGATATTACAGATATAAATGTTCTTGCATTAGACCGGTTCCGTTTAAGAGACGCCATCGAATCGAGAATACAGCAACACCGTGCATACGAGCGCAAAAACACCTTCCAGGCATTCCTGCTGCCAAAATCCGCCTTAACCGTAAGCGACAAGAACATCATCAACTTCAAGCTTATGAGCTACGAGCCAAGCTGGAAATATGAGGGCAGCTTCCAGTTTAAAAAGCATTACTTCGGCCCCAAGCCAGGTGAACTGACCGAAACCACTTCCGGTAAGGATATTACGGAAGAATTTAAGTGTGCCCAATTCCTGGACGAGTTGCCGGAAATAAAGTTTTGGGCCAGGAATCTCTCCCGCAAAGCCACGTCCTTCCGGCTTCAGACCTCAACGGATTGGTTCTATCCGGATTTCATCTGCCAGTTGGTTGATGGCAGGGTAATGGCTGTAGAATATAAAGGCAAACATCTTTTCGACGGGACCGACGCAGAAGAAAAGCGGGCGATCGGCGCGGTATGGGAATCGCGTAGTAATGGCCGCTGCTTATTCGTGATGCCGACCAATGGGGACTTCTCTGAAATATCAAAAAGAGTGCATAAATAAAAAGGAGCCTGCTCCTTTACGCTTGATTAGGGGATTATTATGGCAAACAAAAATGAGATAACAGTTTGGGGTATACATGCTGGTGTAGGCGGGGATGCCCGCTCAATATTTATCAATAAAAAACAAATCGCTTTGGGTTGGGACACTATGGGTGATTTGACTAAGATAGCGGCAACCAGAGAGGCATTTAAAGAAAAGCTGATGGAGGCCTACTCTGATGAGAAGAAAGGTTGGTATCCAATGGCCACCGGCCAGCTTTTTCGCTTTGTTCATGAAGTGAAGATTGGGGACATTGTTGTTTACCCGTCTAAACCAGACAGGATTGTTCATATTGGAGAAGTTGTTGGTGATTACAAACACGTGCAAGACGACGAAAGGTACTCCCAGCGTCGTCCGGTTAAATGGCTTAAATCTTTGCCGCGAACTAAATTTTCGCAAGGGGCTTTGTATGAAATCGGCTCCGCTATGAGTTTCTTTAAAGTTAAAAGCTTTTCAGACGAATTTGTAGCCGTTCTGGAAGGGAAAGAAGAACTTCAACCCGCCAAGAATGATGAATCAATTGGCTATGTTGCAGAAGATATTGAGCAAACGACGCATGATTTTATTTTAAAGACATTGGCGCAAGATTTAAAGGGCCATGGCTTCTCTCATTTTGTTGCCCATCTCTTGGCGACAATGGGTTATAGAACAAGCGTCTCTCCTGAAGGCCCGGATGGCGGCATTGACATTCTGGCGCATAAGGATGAGTTGGGATTCGAGCCGCCAATTATTAAAGTCCAGGTAAAGAGCACGGAAGGCAGCATCGG
>CAIPTO010000091.1 GCA_903867985.1 uncultured Elusimicrobia bacterium
ATACAAAGGACTATGTAAACCTGAAAGTGAAGGGGACAAACGAAGTTAAATCCTATCAGGCCCCGGACTTCTATAAAGAAGAAATCTTTGAGTATGAATTATCGCTTAAAAAGTCTGGGAGAACCGAAAACTCGCCGTGGGGCCTGTTAGTGGACGCCTGGAGCGCGTCTTATTATAAAAAATGAAACTGGTCCTGACCTACACCCTGACTTTTATCGCGCTGATATGCGTCTTTTTTGTGGACCACAGCGCCAGGACGGCCTATCTGCCGTTGAAAGAAGGGTTGTTATACAGTAACAGTGTCAGCAGCCAGACGACCTTAAACGACGAAGTCACCGAAAAAATCCTATTCAAGCGGACAGCCGAGGACGAATACCCCACAATTGAGGCCGCTTCAACCGAAAACCTGCCGGGTAAGTTCCTTGTGCGGCTCATTGAGCCCAAAGACGCCAAATACCGGCTCGTAACGGCCGCTGCCCTGGCCGGGCGGCCGGAAGGTGATGGTAAGGGCCAATCCACCTTTAAACGCGGTCCTGGAGGCTCTAAAACGGTCAGGGATCGGTCCGCCGATCAGACAAAAGCCGCTATTGCGGCCGTAACCATCCAAAAGGAGGTTCCCCAAGAGGTTTTAAACGTCAATAAAGTCCGGGACATCGTGAACAATTCGGAGAAGACCTACTTCTTCCCTGGGATTGAAAAGACGTTAAACGAAGTAACTCTGACCGTCAAAAGCGTGACCCCTTGGCAGAATAAAAGCGTCTTAACGCTGGAATTGGATAATGCTGAGGCGAAATACTTTTTTGTGTCTAATATTTCCATAACATCGGCGGGGATGCCGCTTCCGATAGAATCTTTTAATGACCCGTTCATTCCGGGGAAGAAGCGGGCAACCTTTTTTGTGATCGCGCGGGCGCTGAAGGCTGAGTCTGTAGCGGTTAAGCTTTCCGAATCCGGCGGGGAAACGAGGGTTTTTGATCTGCGGGTGGCGGTCCCATAAACGGAGGTTCTATGAAAGTATTTCTTTTGGTTTTCATGCTGCTTGGATCAGCAATAAACGCGTCGGCCGAAGGAACCATGCTGGCCGCTGTGCCGCAAAGCTCCCCAAAACGGTTTTTACATACCGGTTTTACCTTTGATGCGGTGCTCCGGACGGCTATTTTTTCCTATAACACAAACACGCCTGTAATCGCCGAAACCGAATTCGACGTTTCCTTCCTGGGAAAAGCGATGATCCCTAAAGGGACCAAGCTTATCGGGACCAGCGCCATTGAAAAAACCGACGACCGGGTGAATGTGGCTTTTCACACGATGGTGTTCCCGGACGGCTCGGAGATTAAATTCAACGGCCTGGCATTATGGACGGACGGTTCAGCCGGAATTATAGGGAAAAAAGACAAGAAAAAATCGGTGCTGCCGGCCAAGATACTTCTAACCGCGGCTTCAACGGGCGCTTCTATGGCGGCAAATAGCAATTCTGTTCCAAATGAGCTGGTTAAGGGATTGGCGACAGATGCGCAAACCGACCTGGCGCAGAAGCAGGAAACGAGCGTTTCAGTCGCAAAAGACATAGGGATACTGATTTACATCATAGACCGGCTGGAATACTGATATGCACGCTTTTTACAGCGGACTTGGAACGCATATAAAAATAGTAGCCGCTATCCTGCAATTGCTGATTATTTACTATTTTTATGTGTTTTATATCCTTAAGCCGACCAGGAAACAACTGGTCTTCTGGCAGGTGGTTTTTTACTTCACGCTTACCGGCGGAGGATATTTTTACCTGCGCCGCTTCCGGGCGGAGATATACAGCGGTTTTTTTCAAACCGAATACGCCGCAAAGATGTTCCACCTGGTTGTTGCGCCGGCGCTCGACGCGGCTTTTTATCTCCCGCTTTTGACCTTTGCCGTCTTAATCTTCCAAACCAGTTTCCTGTATAAATTATTTCCTGAAAAGCAGCTGAAACATGGCCCGGCGTTTATCCCGACTAAATTCTCGGAGACGGGCGGGATACATGTCGGTGACTTCGACCAGAAGGTGCTTCCGCCGCATGTGCGTGGTTTTACCCGGCGGTTTACGGATAAACTGATAATTCCCTATGACCGGCTTTCACGCGGAATTACGATCCTGGGGGATATGGGAAGCGGTAAAAGCCGGTTAATGCAGATTCTCGAAGAGTCATTGAGAGCGAAATACCCTGATATCCCTGTTTTAATTCACGACCCTAAAGGGGAATGGCTGCGGACTCTTTACAACCCGAAAACAGACCTGATTTTCGCCCCTTACGATAAGCGGTCCTGCAGTTGGGACGTTGTGCGGGATTTTAAGGAAAACCCGGAAATGCTGCATTCCGTTGTTTCCACGGCTATCGAAGCCCACCATTCCGGCAGCCAGGATCGCTTTTGGAGCGACAAAGCGGTGGACCTGATCAAAGAGGCGTTCAGCTACCCCGACATCGAAAAGGCTAAAAAGTATCTGAAGATTAAACGAGATATGAACGCCGCAGACCGTACCTTCCTTTCGGTCTATTCTACGGCGACCATCGGCTTCAAGGATATCGCCGCCGTGCAGCTGATGACCGCTGGTCTGTCCGAGCCGGCCCGGACCATAATGGACTTTATAAACCACAAAGGCCGGATCTTCCTGCTTAACAGCCCGGCATGTAAAGCCGAGCAGGCCGGAGCGTTGACTTTGTTTTTATCGGCGTTCCTGCTTAAAACAATATCCATGCCAGACCTGGGGGAGAGGCAGTTGCGGGCGGTGGCAATGATTGACGAAGCTCTGACTTTCCATCTGCCGGCCGATGTGGAAGTTCCGATTTACAGCCAAAGCCGGTCAAAAGGCCTTTGCATAATCGCGTCAGCCCAATGGCTGCCAAAGAAAGCCGATAATGAGCGCGGTCTCTGGGCGAACATGGCGAATCACATTTTTGCCATGCGTATTACCGACCTTGAAACCCGGTCTTCCTTTTCCCAGAGAATCGGCAACCTGCTATATAATGAAAAACAGGAATCCGTTTCAACCGGAAATAAGAGTTCATCGAGTACGACATCTGAAGTTGAAAAACAACACCATGCTTTTGCGCCCGAAGATTATGGCCGTTTAAAAAACCGGGAATTCTTGCTTTTCCATGAAACCGGCGTTGCGCCCGGCCGGGTACGCGATATCGACAGCCGTCAAAACGATGAAATAAAAACTATTGATTATACACCGAGAATGGATTTGGTCGAATATATGAAGGATTTATGAAAACCACCTCATTAGCCCGAATCCTACAGTTCAGAATGATTTCCATAAAGGAATCAGGGGAACAAAATTATTCTGCAGTATTCCCCGCGAAGCGGGCGGAGGGCCAAGCGCTATGCGCGACAGGCCCGACGGGGTGTATTCCTCCCGAAGGGCGCCCGTTATACGGGCGGAAAACTTCAACTGAAGTTTTCAGGTTAATTATGCTGCTCTTCGCCTTGTGGGTATCCGCGCCGGGCGTTAATACTACATATTCAAAGGCAACTGTCGCTCCGAGCGATACCAGCGCGAGAATCAAAGCAGACCCTGGCAGCGACATGCGGGATATGAACAAAGGATTGGAGGTATGCCATAAAGTTACAACCATTGATGATTGCCTGAAAATCCCTTTCAGTGAATTTGCGGAAAAATATGGGAAGCAGCTTACAATTCAGGAATTGAAGCGGTTCAGGATTGGACAGATCGCGCAATTAAAGGTCCACATTGATTATTTAAAAACCCTGGGCGCGGTGCTGGAAACAGAAAACAAAAAAGCGGCGATTCCGATCTGCTCCGAATTGTTCAAGCAATTCGACTTGAAAGGACCACCGGATGTCTGTGTTGAATATATGGCGGATATGATCTGGGATCTCCGGGAGAATGAAGGTCGGCGCTTGATCAAGCAACTGAAGCAACTTAAAAATGGGTGCCCAAGCCAGTGAATTGAGGACTAAAACTGTTACTGACAAGGAGGATTCTGGCGAGAGGGGAGGTTTGGGGCCAGGTCTTTAAATTTAGCATTTCAATAATATAACTCCAGAAATTAAAGGTTTGTAGTTGTGCTGGAGCGCCGGATTGCTAAAAAGAAAGACCTGGCCCCGGACCACCGGGGTCACCGCATGAGAAGCGTAAACCATTGATCGGTTTATTTCAGGTGAACCTTTGGGAACAGCGAAACCGCGTATAATGGATAGTTGCAGACTTTACCGTCCTGTTTAAAATTCCTTAATGTGGCCATGGATAAAATGCGCGAACCATATTTTTCGCCGAAAGCAGTGAGGCTTTTTTTATATTTACTTGTTCCTGCTTTGACTTCAAGGGGAAAGATCTCTTCATTATGTGGAATGATAAAATCAACCTCGGCAATGGCGTCGCTTACCCAGTAATAAAGCGTTTTGTTATCGTTAGCGAGCAGTTCCTGTGCAACATAGTTTTCCGTGAACGCGCCGTTGTACTCAGAGAAAAGGCGGTTTTCTTCTACGATTGTTTTTTGTGACAGATTAAGCATAGCTCCTAAAAGCCCGGTGTCCAGCAGATAGAGCTTGAAAATATTGTCCTCACAATACCCGCTTAAAGGCAGCTTTGGGGTTTTTATCGAAAAACATTTATAAATGAGTCCAGCATGCACAAGCCATTGGATAGACTCATTATAATCCCTGGCTCTGGCATTTCCTGATATTTCTGAAAACTTAAATTTCTTGTTCTCCTTGGCCAGTTGCCCGGGTATGGAATTCCAGATGCTCGCAATTTTTATTGCTTCGGTTTTGGTTGCATGCTTGGAGATATCCATCAAATATGCCGCGAGTATTTCATTCTGAATGGTTCTGACCTTATTGAGGTCTTTATCCTGGTTGTATTGCGCGATCGCCTCAGGCATCCCTCCGATAAAATAATATAATCTCAAATTCTCAAGCAGTTCATTGTGGAACGCAAGTTCGAAGGGGGCCGGCGTCATGGCTGTTTGCAAGAGCCCGCGCAATCCGGATTTCCCTATACCATCAAGATACTCGCCGAAAGATAGCGGATATAGATTTAAAAAATTCACTTTACCCACAGGGAATGGGGTATATCGGCCGATCCTTATGCCAAGCAATGAGCCGGCGGCGGCAATATGGTATTGGCCGGCTTCTTCCTGGAAATACTTCAGGCTCGTTAAAGTTTCAGGAGAGATCTGAACTTCATCAAAAATAATCAGTGTTTTTTCCGGTAGAATGGACTTTTCCCGATAAATAGACAGCTTTTCAATTATTTTTTCTGGGGAAATCTTGCCTTTAAAAAATTCGGCTAAAGCCGGATCTTCTTCAAAATTAAAATAAGCCATGTCCTTGTATTCATTCTTGCCGAATTCCTTCAGGATATAGGTTTTACCCACCTGCCTTGCGCCCTGAAGGATCAAAGGTTTTCTATTATCAGATTTTTTCCAATCGATAAGATTTCTATAAATGTCTCTTTTCATGGGTATATGTTAGCCAAAAACGTGTATAAAAGCAAGAAAGATGTGCGGAAAACGTGAATATTTGCGAAAAAAATGTGCGAAAAACGTGAAAAACGTGCGAAAAAAGGTTAAAAAAACGTGAAATTATAATCGGATATAATGGCTGATAGGGTTAATACCAGCACCACGTTGCCCCAATTATGTTAAATACGGACACTCCCCACAATAGGGCGCTTCAGCTCCGGAGCGGTCCGGGGGGGGCAGGCAAGCGAGGGGGAATTAATTTGCTCCTACCGTTGTTGCGGTCGAAATGGAAATTCCTCGGAAACCTTTTAATAAATCATTCCTGCTCTCTTTTTGGTCGCCGGCGGCGCCCCATCCTTCTGATTGAGATATAATCTTGCCGTCCTGTAAAAAGTAAAAATGCGGGGAGATTGTAAAATCTAAGCCTGGGAAGTCACTTGCCTTGTACGCCAAATACACTTC
>CAIPTO010000092.1 GCA_903867985.1 uncultured Elusimicrobia bacterium
GACAAGCGTCCCGGGGAAAGACCATCCATGGAGGAGGTTTATTCCCGCAAAAAAAACGGTGCAACAGCCAGTATTAAGCAGTCAGCCATCATGACATTTCTAAAAAACTTAAACCATGACATTTTAACTTGCTTGCAACACAGTGAAGATTCTGCCGGGAGGGAGTATGAAAAACCAAGGATTTACGAAGACAATAAATAAAGACAAAAAAATGGTTCACGACCATCTTTACTCACAGAACTGCCTTTCCCGCGAAAGGGCGGCGGAATTCTTGAGCAAAACCAACTCTGTGAATATTGCAGAGGAGTTAATCGAAGAATTAAAGGACAAACATACCTTTATCGCTCACAGGGCGGCCTGGGGCCTTACATTAATGAACGAGAACATTTCAACGCCGCTCCTGATTAAGGCTTTCCGCAACTCAAACCCGGATATTTGCCGCAGCGCGGCATGGGCTTTGCATCGTATAAAAGACTTCAGGGCTGAAAAGGCGCTGGCCGCCGCATTGAAGGATCAAAGCCCCGTAGTTCAAAGAGAAGCGGCATCAGCTTTACGCGACAAAGCGATTGCAAATAATCCCAAAGTGCAGAACTCACTCATAACAATGCTGAAAACCGACAAGGGGCATGCCACTATGACTTTGGGGGCTACGAAAACTAAAAAAGCGATGGATGCGTTGGCTGCCGCTTTAAAAGCAGAGACTTTCACCTCACGAGCGATGGCGATTCTGGCTCTTGCGAGGGCAAAAGATTCCCGCGCTCTTGAGCCAGCCCTTGAGATGCTCAAGGTAAAAGGCCACGACAGATCTACCGCAATGTGGGCGCTGCAATTGCTGGATGACGCCCGCGGGTTTGTCCCGATGGTTGACCATATGGCCGACCTCGGACGGGATGAATCCTTCAATACACTTAATAACTCCATGAAAACAGTAGACATTCTAAAGCGAACAAAAGCTTTGGAATTCCTGCTTCCGCTTCTGCGCGACAAAGATTACAAAGCGCGTCTTTCCGGAGTCATATCCCTGGGCTCTGTCACTTCCCCAAAGGCCGTCCCGATGCTTATTAGGATGCTGGACGACGCACATTGGCTTGTTCGCGGGTCCGCCGCCGAGGCTTTGGGCGCCATAGGGGGCGCAGCAGCCATGAAATGCCTTATTAGATCTCTGGGTGACAAATCCTGGTATGTCAGAAGGTATGCCGCATTCGCGCTGGGCAAACTGAACGATTCAAGGGCTGCACGCGCGCTTCTGTTGGCTTTTAAGGACAAAAATGAACTTGTCCGTGTGGCTGCGGCAAACGCTTTAAGCGTGATAGCCGACCCCAAAACCGTGAATGAAATGATGCGCGGGCTTGAAGACTGCAATCCGAATATCCGGAGATCTTGCGCGGAAGCCTTGGGTAAGATGAAGGCGCGCAAGGCAGTCAGCGCCCTGATAAAACGGCTGGCGGATGAACATTGGTTTGAGATAGTTATGGCTGCCGAGACTTTAGGCAACATCGGTGACAGCCGGGCCATAGAGCCTTTGAAGCTATGCCTTAAAAACAACAGCGCCGAAGTTTACCTGGCCGCTGAAAAAGCCCTGAAGCAGATCACTGAGCCTAAACCCACCGTATTCAGCCATACATACGGATGCAGGATAGGATAATCATGAGCGACACCACGCTGTCGCGGTGACCTGTTATACTATTTTAAGAGGTTATGATTATGGCGATAGTATGTATAGCGATATTGATCTTTTTGGGGATAACATCATCGGGTGAAAGAATAGCGGCGGCCGGAAACGCGGCCAGTCAGCAACCGTCCGCGGAGCAGCATGGGGTGGACCTGCTCAAGATTCTTGAAGCCGAGCGCCAGGCGCTGCGCGAGGACCACTACGCCCGCCTCCAAGCCTGGGAAAGAATGAAAAGCATTACCGGTGACGCGGAGAAAAACAACTGATCAGCGGGGAGAACCAATATGAACACTATGGAAGAAATCGTCAAAGAACTTGAGGGAGACGCCTCAAAAGCCACACTCAGATTCCTTACTACTCAATCGGGTTGGAATGCCGGCAATTTCGAAACCCCGGAAATTGTTTGGGCCACAATAAATAAGACAGTAGAAAAACAGTTTCGACCATTGAACCCGGCGACGCGGCATAGCTTTACCGTAGTTAAAAAGGCCGGGGGAACACCATGGGCATACAGGGGCGAAGAGGCTTTAGAGAGGATGATTATACTTGCCAACAAACTTAATTGTGCGAATGGCGAATTATCAAATCAGTTCAACTTACACGGCACTAAAGAAAATGTCGACTTGGTGATAAGAGATAATAACACGGTAGTAGAGCTTATTGAGTTGAAGCCCTGGGACTCCGCAGATAACCCGATGTACGCGGTGGTGGAACTGCTGAAGAATCTACAGCTTGGGAAGCAGCGAGGGAAGTTTGGTAACGATTTACAATCACTAAAACTCCTCGCCCCCATCAGCTATTACGGAAAGTATTCCAAGAGCATCGCTGATCTTAAACGCTTTACAGAACAGATAGCGAAATCTCACGGCATACATGTTTCTTTGAAAGCGCTGGACATCAGTTGCAGTCAATTCCAAAGATGCATCGAAAAACTTTGCATCCGGATGCAAGAAGTTCACAAACTCGCCTGGACTAAAGCCCGCAATACAACAAGATATGATTTTATGATGACAGTTACGCCAAACCAGATAGACATAAGCGATATCCGTGAGTGCTTGTTATACAGGAACTGGAAAGAAGTCTGACGCCGGTCTTGGTTTACGGTAGGCGAAGTAAAAACTTACAATATTAAAAGGAAAATGATTATGCCCAGAGGATTAAGTAATGAGTTTATACACGACCTTTGACCTGAAATTCGCCAGGGCCAAACACAGACCAGGGCTGATGATTATAGATGGACATCCCCCGTCATGCAAATTCCCCGGTTCACCTTACGTATACCAAGTCCTTAAGAAACTAGCCATTAAAACAAATGCGCCAGTGGTTTTTGTGACGCCGGACTTTAGAATCAAAGAATCCAAGTCGGTAGATTCAGTTACGGATTTAAAATAGAATGCTATACTGGCGAGAAGGCGGATGACTAAAACTTTTGACCTTATTATCTTCGACATGGACGGAACCCTTGTGGATTCCATGGGGTGCCTCGCGGACTGGCTCCACCGCGCCGTAAAGGATCATTGCCCCCCGTCGGTCACTCCGGCAGCCATCACCAGCGCTTTCGGCCCCACTGAGGAACACATAATCGCGCAGTTTGTGCCCAAGGAACTGATCCAGCCATGCCTGGACAAATACTACGACCTCTACCAGCGCGAGCATGATCGCGTATATGTTTATCCCGGCATAGAAGATTTGCTTTTAGCGGTGCGCAAGCAAGGCATTCCCATGGCGCTCTGCACCGGCAAAAGCCGGCGGGCGGTAGAAATCACCCTGGACCGCCTGGCGTGGCGCTCATATTTCAAGGCAGTTATCACCGGAGACGACACAAAGCGCTTTAAGCCCGATCCCGAAGGTTTAAACCTCATCCTGGGACAAATCCCTGCCATACGCAGACGAACAATATTCATCGGCGACTCCCCCGCCGACCTGGCCGCCGCCGTCAGCGCCGGCGTCCTGAGCGGCCGCGCGGAATGGGGCCTGCCCGGGCGCATGCCCCGGGTTAACGCTCAACCCGATTATCAATTCGCCACGCCGCAAGCAGTCATTGATCTTCTCACTGCCACAGCCCATTAGAAATTAAATAATGGAGAAATCTGGAACCCTGCCGGCGTTAAATACGAGAGATAAAGGAGGAATTATGCCTAACAGAAGCACGATAGTCAGCGGGGTTAACAAAGCTGTAGAGAAATTAATTAAAAATTTCAAGGATAACCCGAATCATTTTTTTACCGAGAACGATTTGATCTGTGCTTTGCATAGATTAATAAAGGATGCGTTGGGCAATGAACTCATCTATAGAGATAATTTTCTGCTTCATTGCGAATACCCCACTCCATTTAAATGTGATATGTCAGGCTATAAATTTCGGTATGTTGCGGATAATGAACGGCATAAGCGCGGGCATTTTGACATATCAATAATTGACCCCTCTTTTATCGACACCTGCGGCGGCGACTATCAAAAAATAAAAGCCCAGCATTTTAGCCAGTTTCTAACTGATAGGGATGCCAATATCCAAACCAGGAATCCGATACTGCTCTATGCGATTGAACTCATGTTCTCGCGTGATCCGAAGCGCACCAGAGGATGTTTTAGGAAAAGCATATCGCAGGATGCTGAAAAATTACGGGCGACGAAAGCAGATAAACACGTTTTAGCAAATGCCAAGACTCTGTGCTTCTTCCATGGGAATATTCCGCTAGATAATGAAAAATGGAAAGTAATTCAGCAAAACCGTCTTATTACATTAATCTGTTCAGAAGAAAAAAGTTGAATTCACAACAGGACGGATACTGTTGCACCGCCGGCAGTCTAAGCGGCCGAGAAAAATGGGGATTGCTAGGGCACACACCATCTGTGAACACTTAACCTGCGTTTTCCGGAGCAAAGTAGCCACCATTCCGCTGTAAAGTAGCCACTATTCCGTTACAAAGTAGCCACCGTTCCGGTGAAAGTAGCCACCCCTGTTTTTGATGGGGTGATTAAAGGTCTTGAAGCGGCGCCGGGTAACA
>CAIPTO010000093.1 GCA_903867985.1 uncultured Elusimicrobia bacterium
AAACTTAAACCATGACATTTTAACTTGCTTGCAACAGCATATCTGAAGGAAAAGAAACTGCGTTAGCGATTGCCCGGCGGGGGCGGGGGCGGAGGCGCAAGTTTTGGCAGTGTCAGCAGTTCCCGGACGCATCTTTCTATATCGCGCGGATCGCAGGGTTTTTTTAAAAACTGCACCCGCGGATTGTCCGTAACCATTCTTTTTATAATTCCCAAAAGAGTGGAAGAGAAAAAAATAATCGGTATCCCCGCTGTTTCGGGATGCTGGTGCAGTTCATCATAAACCTCTACGCCGTTCATCCCGGGCATATTAAAATCCAGAGTTATAATGTCCGGGAGCAGCCGTCTGGTCTTTTCAATGCCGGAAGTGCCGTCAAACGCCGTGTGGACGATGAAATCTTGGGACTGAAAAAAGCCCGTCAGGAGGGAAACAATTTCCTCATTATCGTCAATTAGCAGGATCGACTTTTGCATGTCTTGAGATTCTATAATATTATTGATTCGAACACGAAGCGGATTTTTGCGGTCAGGGGTGGCGCCAATGAAATTTGCCACACGCCTTGCATTGTCGCATAATATCCAGACGGGCTGTCTGTCGTGATAGTTCATCAGGTGATCAGCGTCCTCTACCACTAAATTTTATGCGGAGGGTTCTATGGTAAAAAATAAGACAAAAATTAGAAAAATAGCGATTAATACCGGCGGCGGAGACGCGCCGGGGCTTAACGCCGTGATACGGGCGGTGGTAGTTTCCGCCCTCAATAAAGGTTACGAATGCTTCGGTATACGCGACGGCTATAACGGGCTGATGACGCCGGGCGATTATCCCGAGGGCGGGCTGATACCTCTGACCCGCCGCAGCGTGCGGGGCATAACCCACCTGGGCGGCACCATACTGGGCACCACCAATAAAGGCAATCCCACAAAGTATCCCACCATGGGGCCGGACGGTAAAATGTACGAGAAGGACCGCAGCGACGAACTGGTCGCGGCCTTTAAAAAGAACGGAATAGACGCGCTGGTGGCGCTGGGCGGCGACGGCTCGCTGGGGATCGCCAATGTGCTGGCCGAAAAAGGCATACGCGCCATAGGCGTGCCTAAAACAATAGACAATGACCTGGATAAAACCGTTATAACATTCGGTTTTGACACCGCGGTTTCATTCGCGACGGAATGCCTTGACCGGCTGCATTCCACCGCTGAGGCGCACCGCCGGGTGATGGTGGTGGAGGTTATGGGCCGCTACGCCGGCTGGATAGCTCTTAACGCCGGCGTCTCAGGCAACGCGGACGCTATATTGATCCCGGAAATACCTTACGACATTAATAAAATAGCAGCGGCTCTCAAGGAAAGACCTAAACGCGGAAAACATTACGCCATTGTTGTGGTGGCTGAGGGCGCAAAGCCCAGGGGCGGCGCGGTTTCCGTTGTCAGTAAAGAGCTGGGGCGCGCTGAAAAACTGGGCGGCGCCGGCGAGCGTGTTGCCAGGGATCTTGAGCCGCTGGTCGGCAAAGAATGCCGGACCGTGGTACTCGGGCATTTATTGCGCGGCGGCAGCCCGACCACTTTCGACCGCCTTATCTCGCTGCGGTTCGGCGCGGCGGCGGTGCGCGCTCTTGAGGAGGGATATTCCGGCGTGATGGTGGCGCTGGACCCGCCCACGGTTCGCTATGTTCCGCTTAAGGACGCGACCAGCCGCATGAAGGTGGTCCCGCTTGACTGCGACACCATAATGACGGCGCGCGATCTAGGTATTTCTTTCGGGGACTGATAGCAGAGTGACTGTTGATCCTTATATGGTGGTTCAACGCAGAAGAAGCTGAACGAACAGGCATAGCTGCGCTACCCACGCCAGAACGCAGGCGACCCTGAATAGACGGCGCTTGCGCGTCGCGATACGCGCGCCGATAACGATCTGAGCAACAATATCCACATAATACGGGGTTGCGGTTATTCCTCCTCCGAGGTATCTGTCCAGAAAATTTGTCAGCTCTATCTGGGAATACCTGACGATGTCATATTCATCGATCAGGGAATCCCCCGGGTGCGGCTTATCCTCCGGTTTAAGCAGAGGTATAGGCTTGGGAGTTTCGATAAAAGGTGAGACGCCTAAGACGCCTATCGGAAGGACAGCGCACAGTGTAAGCAACGCGAGATAACCCATAGCGCCTTCCGGGGCAACGAACCTGACCACAGCCATCTGGACCGCCGCAAAGAGCGTTATCGCTCCGAGTTTCCTGTCCGCCCTGTTGAGCGAATTATAAATATTCTCGTGTATTACACGAAGCCTCCGCTCCGGGTCCGGCGTTAAATGTGAAGACACGCTCATCGCTACCTCCATACCACTCGTCAACCTGCACATCCAAATTGGCTGCGCGCGGAGACAAAACCTGGTGCTGGTCATTATGGCAAAAAAACAGGTCCGGACAAAAGCCGCGAGGCCGGATTTACCAATTAAAACTTGGCGAACCTTTCAATTTGTCGCATAATATCCAAACAGGTTGGCCTGCATAACAATTTTTAAATTGTCAGTGCCGCCTGGCAGCTCTGACTTAGAAAGGCGAATTAATGAAGAGGATAATTATAGCGGCGGGCCTGGCGGCGATGGGGGCGGGACTGTCGGATGCCGGGGACTATGATCGGCCGGCTATTGAACAGCTGCATGGCAGCGTTCCCGGCGGCCAGGATTTTAATAATTTGGCCGCACCTCAGGCAGAACCGGCTTCAGACCGGACAAATTTGACAAGTCCGGTCAGATGGGAAACGGTGACAAGGCAGAAGTCCGATCTTAAGGTCGAGACCCCGCCGCGCTCCGGCAAGGAATTTTGCGCCCGGCTAGAAAATTATAATTATTTCCAAAGACTTATACTTGGCGTGGAGAATCGCCTCAGTTTCAAAAACGCCGGCGGACTTGGCGGCGGCGGGGTCTGCTGGTGGCATTCGAGGCTGAACCAGCGACAGATATATCTTACGGTTTTCAGGCCGGAGCTTTCTAAACCCTCGGAAAAACGGGTCCTTGAAATATTTTCCGGATATTTCTGGGGAGACAGGGTTGTGGAAATTCCTGGGTATGATAATTTTTATGATTTTTCAATGGATTGGCGGGAGCTGCTTCAGGGGAAACTGAACGAGTGGCAGCTTGTTGACGGTTTAGCCGGCGCGTGGATAAACGGCCTTGCCGGCGGGACTTCTATGGCTCCTGAGAAGTTAAAGGCCGGGATGGATATCCTTTTTGAAGAGGTCAATAACAGTAAGAGGATAGTCTGGCAGAAACTTCAACTCCCCGGAATAACCTCTCACGCGTGGCTTGTGACCCAGATGAGCCGGGAAGATGACGGTTATACTCTTACCGTTGTTGACAGCAATTACAGTTCCGCATATACTGTCCGATATAGAGAGGGAAAAGGGGTCTTAAGCGTTCCGGGTTATCCAGATTTTGTCCCGTATACCGAGTTTCTTGGTGATTTTAATAAAATACGCCGCGCGCAGGAAAATTACTGTTCCGGCCGGTAACGGCGTTCGTTTTTGCATAGTCCGTCTCTATTAACCGGCCGGGTTAAAAAATTAACGCGGAAAATGAAACGGGGACCGCGCAATTGCTATAATTTAAACTTCAAAATACAATTAAAGGGTTTTATATGACTGACTTAAAAACGGAAACAAACGATTCCGGCCGCGCCGCAGGGGCGACTTGGCCGGAGCGAACGGGCTTGAACGTCAGGATAATCGGCTTCGGGTCTGTGGGATTTATATTCCGCCTTATCCGGAAAGCTCTCATAGCATTGTTTTTTTTCGCTATTATAGCCACGGGGCTCACCTATTTTAGAGATCTGCCCAAGTATCCGTTCTTTCACAAAATAGTAGTTTATGAACAGCGGGTTGAAGCGCCAATATTGGGCGTAATGCGACGCAGCTGGCCCACTAATTTCCGCGGCAGCGACATCTCCCGCTTGATGTTGTTCAGTGCTATCTACCTGCTTGCCATACTCTTCGGTGTAGTGGGCGCCGGGCTCACCCAGCAGGCGGCCCACCTTCGCGGGTGGCGCGAAACATTGAAAGAGGCGCACCATCCAATACCCGCGAGCGGATCCTCGCAGTCCGAAGTTAAAATGACCCGGAAAGACCTTCTGGAGATCTACGCCAAAACCAAAAAATCTCTGGAGGAACATAAAGTTCATATGGCGTTTCTCTCCATCGACGTGGTGAATTCAACAGGAATGAAGGCGGGGGAGGAACCGGGTATAGCGGAGAGAGATTTTCGCCATTATAAGCGCATGGTCGTAAAAGTGCTGACAGAAAATAAAGCTGTTAAATCGGCCTGGACTCCGGACGGCGTTATGGCCGGCTTCAGGTCCGTGAGGGAAGCCGTGCTCGCCGCCCAGGGGGTGGTTGCCGGCCTTAAGCAATTCAACAGGGAAGTAAAAGCTATCAAGTGTGATTTCGCCATACGCGCCGGCGTTAACGCCGGCGAGGTTTTTTGCGATGACGCCACGCCTATGGCGGAAATGACCGATATGGTCATAGACATTGCCGGGCACATGCAGAAGTACGGCTGCGTAAACGGCGTTACTGTTTCAAAACGCGCGATAGAACCTCTGCTCGGCGAATTCCGGTTTACCGACGCCGCGCGGCTGGTGGATGGCCTCCCGGTCTATGAGTGGAAGCCGGAAGCATAGTCGCGAATTTGCCCTTGATATTTGAGCTCTCGTTGATATTCCAGGATTATCCGTTTTAATCATCAGGTATCAGCTGCCTGGGACTTCCCTATGAATACCGCCGTTTTTCCTGTTTTGATCCTTCTGATTTTTTGCCATTGTCTTCCCGCGCAGTCAGGGGGCTACGCCGCGCCAGGCACGGAAATCAGCGCTTCGGCGCTTATGGACCGGCTGCCCGGCATGCTGGATGACGCCCCCGCGCCTCCTGAGGTTACCGAAGCCGAAGTGGTTGAGTTGGAGGAAGGCGATCCGGAAACTTACATATTCATACACGGCGCTAACGCGCGCCCGCCGAAACCGGTGAATCTCGGAGGCGACGGGATTATCACTTTGACGCGTCAGGGCAGCGGTGAACAGTTGACTGTCCGCTACCGCAGCAGGAAAGGCGCTTATAATCAGAACGGGATTGATAAGATCAGCCGGATCATGCGCTGCAGCCTTACCGGCAAGGAGACCGCGGTTTCCGTAAAACTTGTGGAGATCCTGGACGCTGTTGAAGACCGGTTCGGAAAGCGGGGACTTACTATTTTAAGCGGCTACCGCACGCCGAAGTTGAACAGCCGTGTGCCGGGAGCCGCGCGCCGAAGCCTTCATATGTTAGGCTGGGCGGCCGATATCAGGATCGCGGGGTATAGCCCCGCCAGAGTGGCGGCGTACGCCAGAGGCATTGGGGCGGGGGGTGTAGGATACTATCCGGATATCGGTTTTGCCCATCTGGACGCCGGGTATCCTAAATACTGGGTGGTCAGGCGCTCCCGCACCGCCGGTGCTCCGGTAAGATAGGCTGGTGGAACTCATCGGACGTTGTTTAAAAATTATCAAAACCGCCGCACATGTAATTCCCGCCAAATTCCAACGCTGAATTAGCAAATGTTTTCTTTTCCACAAGAGTCGAATTCCCGGCCACATCAACTTCGTAGGCTTCAATCGTGGTTCTCGCGGAAAATGACTCGGCTCCTCCGTTAGCGACAAAACCTTTGGCGGTAGGAATACTGACCTTGCCGAACGATTTTGCTTCCGCGCTTGAGTCTATTACAAGTTGTCTCCCATAGCGCGCGATCACCATGGAAAAAGTTCCGTTACAGCCATTGATAAAAGTTTTAAACAAAGTTCCCTGTTGAGGCTTGAAATCCAGGCTGATCTTTTGAGTATGAAATCCGACAAGAAATGAGGTCATGTTAAAGGCCCCGAAATTCACTTCTCCGCCGCCAAAGGCGTAGTGGGAGGCATTGTTGTCGGAAATTCCTTCAGACCATATCCATTTGCGGGGAAAGCTTTTGCCCCAGTTCTTTTCGATATGAGCGTAACCGGAAGATTTAACTGATATTTTTTCCTTCGGTACATTGTATTCGTAATTGCTTGGAGAGCCAAGCGAGTGCACGTACCAGTGTATGGGCACGAGAGGGATTTCAACCGCGATTCCCTCAGGACTTCCATTTTTGCTGTTATTCCAATAAACAGGTTCTCCGAAAGTTCCTTTAATATCAATTTCGCCGGGGATGGTAAGCGCGAAATCTTTATTATTGATGTGGCCGTATCCCTGAGATGCCCAGGTAAAATCAGCCCGGGGGCCATCTTTGCTTAAGCCTGTGGGGCTGTAAGCCAGAGGGTTTTCATTGAATACCTTTTTCCCGTTTATGGAAAGTGATGTTTTTTCCGGAAAGGTCTCGTAAACCTTAAGTGTTTTTCCTGTGCCGTCGCTGACAAGGATGGCAAGATACCCCGGCATCGCCTGCTTCGGGGAGAAAGGAACTCCCTCACTAAGAAAAGAACCCGCGATGAAGGCAAAAGTACGCCTGCCATCCTGATCCGTGATCCTTGTGTACCAGCCTTCAAAACGCGGGCCTAACTTTTCACCCCACAAGTTGTCCACATCCAGTATTTTCGTGTTGCCCTGTGTTTCATTGTTTTTGGCTACGTTGCCGTTTTGATCGGTGATTACCCCGTTATCCTGCCATGGCACATTTTTAAATCTCTCCAGAGTCTCGCTCTCCTGTGCCGGTATGCTTGCGGGCAATGTGAAAACAAGGATCGAGAAAATAATGGTTTTCATGCGATCACTCTTTAAAAAGTCCGCATTTGTATCGTTTTGGGGAGTCATAGTGTTCGCCCTGGTAGAGTTTAGCCCCGGCTAGGAGTTTTGTCAAGGCCAAAATGGCGGAGCCAGGCCGGGTGAATATAATAAAAATCGCAATAAAACCTTGGCGAGCCGCCCTATTTGTCGCATAATATCCTAAGGGTTAGCCTGCATAACAGATTAGTGGGTAAGGATCGTAGTATCGGGCGCAATAAAGAACAAAAGATATCAAGGGGTGAAATTATGGACAGGATAATGTGGCAGAATTTGTTCAAAAAGCAGTTCACCTTAAATCCGGACACTATAGACGCCAAGCCCGGCGAGGTGTCGTATATGATCAAGGATAAACAGTTCCTGGTAATAATCAGAGCGGCCACGCCGTCCGGCGCTCTTAGGGCTGAGTCAATAATAGACACCGAGGAGTGTCTGATCGTTAACAGGGGGCAGGGCAACCGCGCCTATGTAGACTGGGCTAAAATAGAAGCCATATCAACGGTAGATAACTAAACAGCTCTGTCCAGGCACCTTGTTGTCGCGCGGCGTTCAATATGATCCCTTCTCTACCTGGTTACGATCTCGATCCCCGTTTTGCCTGCGCCTGGCCGCGCCGGCGGCGGACGGTGCAAGTTCGCATGATGGCTCCTGATGACCTCAGCAACTGGACGCTCCATGACGACGCACAGGTTATAGTCATCAACAAGCCCGGGGATGTCGTGTGTCATCCGTCCAAGGCCGGCCCCTGGTCCAGCCTTGCCGGCGCGGTGCGCGAACACTCCGGCCTCGCTGCCGCGCATCTGGCCTTCCGCCTCGACCGGGAGACTAGCGGCGTGGTGGTGTTCGCTAAAACTTCCGTTGTTGCCGCCCGCTTGCAAAAAGCCCTGAGGCTGCGTCAGGTCGGCAAGTCCTACCTCGCTATCATGACGGGTGAATTTTCTCAGCCGGTGACAGTCGATCAGCCTCTTGGAGACGATGAGAATTGTCCGGTTCTTGCGAAATCAGCCGTGAGGCCTGACGGAAAAACCGCAGTCACGCACTTTACGCCCATTACACATGGCGGCGGGTTCACGCTGGTCCGCGTTGTTACCGAGACCGGCCGCAAACACCAGATCAGGGCGCACGCGCAATGGCTGGGAAAATGTATTGTCGGTGACAAAATTTACGGCCCCGACGCCGGCTGCTTCCTGGATTTTATCGACCACGGCTGGACCCCCGCCCTGGCTGAAAAATTAATCATGTCCCGCCAGGCTCTGCATTGTTCCGAAATTGACATGACAAAAGCGGGTCTGGAGCGCGTCTTCACCGCCCCCATCCCTTCCGACATGCGCGCCTTCTGCCAGACTCACAATATCATCATCCCCGATGGTCTATAGTTTTCATCAGTCTGAAGCTCTATTCAATACTAAGTACAGACAGGCTTTAACAGTGTAGACGCTAACCTTGAAGGGGTGGCGGGACAAGGCCTTTTCGAACCCGCAGGTTTCCGAGGGAACGCGAAAAGGTCTTGCCCCGACAGGACCCCGCTCTAACCTGCGCCACTTCCATAAGCAACTGTTCAAATTCCCATATAAATAAACCGGGCGGAACTTATTAGGTTCCGCCCGGTTTTATAACTGTAATGACTACCTGTTACACAAGGCCCTGGGCCATCATCGCTTCGGCCACTTTCTTGAAGCCGGCGATGTTCGCGCCTGCCACATAATTCCCCGGCATTCCGGCTTCCTTAGCCGCAGTCACGCAGGCAGTATGAATATTGACCATGATCCCGTGCAGGTGTTTGTCCACCTCTTCCCTGCTCCAGCTCATACGAATGCTATTCTGGCTCATTTCCAGACCAGAAGTCGCCACGCCGCCGGCATTGGACGCCTTGCCCGGTGCAAACAATATTTTCGCTTTCATGAAGGCTTCCACAGCTTCCGGAGTGCAGGGCATATTTGCCCCTTCCGTCACGCATATCACGCCGTTCTTCAGCAGATCTGCCGCATCTTTTTCATTAAGCTCGTTCTGGGTAGCGCAGGGCAGAGCCACATCAACCTTAACGCCCCAGGGCTTCTTGCCGGCGTGGAATTCCGCGCCTTTGAACTTTTCAGCGTACGGCGCCACGATATCCTGGCCCGTCGCGCGCAGTTTCAGCATGTACTCCCACTTATCGCCCTTAATGCCGTCCTTATCGTAAATATAACCGTCCGGACCTGAGATCGTAACGACTGTCCCGCCCAGATCGTTCACTTTCTGTACGGCGCCCCAGGCAACATTGCCGAAGCCCGAGACCGCCACCTTCTTGCCTTTAAAGTCTGTGCTCTTGGTCTTAAGCTGTTCCTGCGCGAAATACACCACGCCAAAGCCTGTGGCTTCCGGACGTATCAGCGAACCGCCCCAGGCCAGGCCTTTGCCGGTCAACACGCCGGTGAATTCGTTCTTCAGGCGTTTGTACTGACCGAACAAATAGCCGATTTCGCGGCCGCCCACTCCGATGTCTCCGGCCGGCACATCCGTGTCGGGGCCGATATGGCGGAACAACTCGGTCATGAAGCTCTGGCAGAAGCGCATCACTTCTGAGTCGCTCTTGCCTTTAGGATCGAAGTCGCAGCCGCCTTTACCGCCGCCCATGGGCAGCGTCGTAAGGGAGTTCTTGAAAATTTGCTCAAACCCCAGGAATTTCAGGATACTCAGATTGACGGACGGGTGGAAGCGCAGACCGCCTTTGTACGGGCCGATGGCGCTATTGAACTCCACGCGGAAACCGCGGTTCACCTGGTACTCACCCTTATCGTCCTGCCATGGCACGCGGAAAGTGATAGCTCTTTCGGGCTCTACGAGTCTGTCGAGTATTTTGGCTTTAATATATTCGGGGTGCTTTTCAAGGACCGGGGTAAGGGTCTCAAGCACTTCTTTTACAGCCTGGTGGAATTCCTTTTCACCTGGGTTTTTGTTGATGACACGAGTCATTAATCCGGCAACATATTCGTGTGCCGAACCTTTTTTATCTGCGGTTGCTGCGTTTATGGGCATAAGAACAGCTCCTTATTCTAGCGGGTTTGGGGTTTAGAGAACTGCGGTACAAAATCTCTGACTTCTTAATACCATGTTACAAACCTAAATTAGGGTTGTCAACACACACGGGGTACAAGATCAGATCGCCATAAGCCATATGCAAAATTGCCATTTGCCAGAATGCAGAACGGAATTTCAAATTGGTACAATCTTCTTATGAATTATCTGCACGCTTTGACCGCCGCGGCGCTTTTCGGGGCTGCGACTCCCGTTTCGAAGACTATGTTGGCGGGCCTTAAGCCATTTATGCTGGCTTCGCTCTGCTATTTCGGCAGCGGGCTGGCGATGGCCGCGGTGAAACTTTTTTCCGGCACCGCGCGTGAGCCGGCGCTTGCAGTCAGGGACTGGCCCTACATCTCCGGTTTTATACTGGCCGGCGGGGTTCTGGCCCCCGTTATGCTTTTCAAGGGATTAATCCTCACAACCTCTTCCGGCGCCTCCATACTGCTGAATTTGGAGCTTGTCTTCACCTCGCTTATCGCCTGGATGGTGTTCAAAGAACATACCGGCGGCAGATTCTGGACCGCCGCCGCGCTTATAGTTTCCGGAGCCGCCCTCTTGAGCGTGGATTTTCACAACTTCTCTTTTTCGTTCGGGAATGGTTCCATTCTTGTTGCCTTGGCGGCTTTTTTCTGGGGGGTGGACAATAATTTTACCGCTAAACTTTCGATCAAGGACCCTGTGGCGATAGCGCTCATTAAAGGTTTAGCCGGAGGGAGTATAAACCTGGCGCTGGCTTTTTGGGCGGGAGAACTGGTCTGGGCGCCGGCGCTCTGGCTGTCCGGTCTGGCCCTAGGCGCAGTTAGTTACGGCGTCAGTCTTGTTCTTTTTATCATGGCTATGCGCGGACTTGGCGCAGCGCGGTCGGGGGCGGTGTTCGGAGTTTATCCTTTTTTTGGAGCGTTGTTATCGGTTGTTTTTTTAAATGAGCCGCTGACCGCCCCACTGATCTCGGCTTTCGTCGTCATGGCGTTGGGTTTTTACCTTGTGGTTTCGGATCGGCACGGGCATGAACATTGGCATGAGGAACTTATTCACGAACATCTGCACGCCCACGATGATTCCCATCACGCGCACGGGCATGTTACGGAGTCTGGGACCGGCAAGCCGCATACGCATGCTCACTCGCACGCTCCGGCGCGCCACAGTCATGAGCATCTTCCGGATACGCACCATAAACACAGTCATTAGGATAAGCCGTCGGCAATGGACAAAAACGTCATTAGCCGTCAGTTTGGCAAGGAAGTTCCGTTACAGTTTCTGCGTACGGACACGGGCAAATGGCTGATAGCTATTCGTTCTGCATGTGGCTGCTTTTAAAACTGGTATAATTAAGCGCTGATTTTATGAAAAAGTTTTTTTACATCTTTTTGGTATTGGTTTTGCGTATGGCCGCCCCGGTTTTTGCCGCGGAGTTCCAGGACGCGGATGCGGCTTTGGCCGTAGATTTTCCGTCCGGTTGGGAGGCAGGCCATAGCGACGACCCCACCGTGGCGCTCAAACTGGAGAGGGGAAAATCTTTTTTCGAGTTTTCAAAGCTGGACTCAGAACTGAGTGATTATTATCTCAAGGCCCGCGTTAAAGAGCAGGTCGATTCCCTCCGGAGTAAAGGCAACAGTCTTTCCGGGGATATACGGCAGGCCGGCATACATGGAGTCTCTACCGCCTATTATGTTTCCTACGAGTCAATGGGCTCCCCGGTTTATATCGCCTTTTTCACTTATAACGGCTTATCTTATGCCATCTCGGCTACCGGTCTCGATGACGGAGATTTTCGCAACACTGTCTCCACCATCCGCAAGCCTGGTGAGAAGATAGAAGTTCTCAAGCCAAAGAAAATAAAAGTGTCCAGGAAAAGCAAGCCGGAGCCGGAAGAGAGCGGCGTAGAGATATTCAAGGAGGATGAGCCATCCGTTGCAACCGAGACAGTCGTTTCTTCAACACCGGGAATTTCTTCCGGACCTGAGGCGGCTGACTCCGTGATGACGGCTTCGGTCGAGGAGCGTTCGGCTCCGCCGGCCGGAAGCGGGGCCATCCGAAAAATATGGAAGTTCTTCTCCGGATTTGAGCTCAACACCGACCCGGCAAGGACTCCCTTTATTGCGCGGCGGCCGCTGACTTTTTATGTGTGGGGCGCGCTGATGGGGCTTTGGATAGCCGGCGCATTCTGGGCGAAGATGGTGGCTGCCAGATTCCAGAATCCCAAACTGCCGCCGCCTCCCAAGGATGTGCCGCCTGACTTCTTTTTCCCTTTCGTCATCTCGCGGAAGTCCTCTTTGCGGAAATGTACATACAATGTGCTGACGCGTCAGCGTCAGTTGTTGTTAGCCTCGTTCAATTTTGAACACGAGATGTATCTGGCCGGTTCCGTTTATTCCGGGATTTTTTTCCATATTATATGGAGCCTGCTCGCCTTCTTCGGCAAGGGAAGCCTGATGATAAACGCCCTCCTGAACCTGCCCGGGGGACGGCTTTGGGCTTCGGCGCCCGAGATCTTATTCGCTATCCCTTTTATAGCCGGGCTTTTCATGTATTTTAAAAGAACGCAGATTCTCCGGCTTTATGATTCGCAATCCAACCTGCTTATGGAGGCTAAGAAAGACGTGTTTTACTGTCTCATCCGTGACGGTAACGGCCAGGAAATATCCCGGCTGATGAAAAAAGGCGGCCTGACCTCCAGGACTTGGGATTTCGTGGACACCGATAATCAGATAGTGTTTACTATCAGGGACGATTATCCCGTTACTCACGTTTTAAGAAAGATCTTCGGCAGGCTCGGCGGAACTCTGCGCTCGCGTTACGGTATTTTTGCGGCTGAGCGCCGGGCCGGCTTCGTATTCCTTGATCCCACTTCGGCTGACAGATTTCAGATCCACCTTAATTTTGATTTCGCCCGGCTGGCGCATCCGGCGCAGATATTGGCTAGTGTTCTTTACGTAATCTCTAAAGAAAGTGACCCATTCTATCCGTCTCCGTTTTAAGGTTTAAGATCGGATTGCGGGAGCAAATGATGAAAATAGGAATTCTTACGGGCGGAGGCGACTGCCCCGGCCTGAACGCGGTTGTTCGCGGAGTGACTAAAGCCGCCTTGAAAAAAGGCTGGGATGTTGTTGGTTTCAGGGACGGGTATAAAGGCGTGGTTGAGGGTCGTTTTATGCCGCTGGACGATAAAGCCGTTTCCGGTATCATCATCCGCGGCGGCACAATTCTGGGCACATCCAATACCGCCAACCCTTTCGCTTACACCTTGGAACCGCTGGGCTCGGTCAAGGCGCCGAAAGACCTCTCAGGCCTGGCCGTTAAAAATCTTAAAAATATGGGCGTGAAGGCGCTGGTGGCCATAGGCGGCGACGGAACGCTTAATATCGCTTACAAACTCCACAAAAAGGGTTTCCCCGTGGTGGGCGTGCCAAAGACCATAGACAACGATCTTTCGGCCACTGATGTTACTTTCGGCTTCGATTCGGCGTTGAAGGTGGCCACCGAGGCAGTAGATAATGTTCACACCACCGCCGAATCGCATCACAGGGTGATGATAGTCGAGACTATGGGACGCTACGCAGGCTGGATAGCCCTGCGGTCCGGCATAGCCGGAGGCGGGGATATTATTCTTCTGCCTGAGATTCCGTACATAGCGGGAGACATTGTCAAAGCCATAAACGACCGGCGCCGGCGCGGCAAACATTTTTCAATTGTTGTGGTATCTGAAGGCGCCAGGCCGGAAGACGGAGAGATGACCGTAAGCCGCGTGGTGGAAGGCTCGCCCGATCCGTTGCGTCTTGGCGGCGTCTCTTACAAGATCGCTTCACTTATCGAGAAGAATATTGAAGTGGAGTGCCGGGTGGTAGTTTTGGGACACTTGCAGCGCGGCGGTTCTCCCACGCCTTTTGACAGATGGCTGGCAACAGGTTTCGGCGTCAGCGCGGTGGATCTGATAGAACAGAAAAGGTTCGGGCGCATGGTGGCCCTGAACAGATATTCTTGCCAAAGCGTTACCCTGGCCGAAGCCGTGGGGAAACTGCGCCGCGTTACTCCGGATTGTCTTGAGATCCGGACGGCGCTGAGCGTCGGTTCTACCTTCGGAAATGCCGGAATAGTAAAATAGCGCGCCGACGCGACATTTTTTACCATCGCGACATCCTGCTTTTTTACTGTCACGCTACTCTAGTTTAAGGAAATAAATAATGAAACCAGAAATGTTATACGGGGCGAATACCGCCGAAGAGATATTGAAGAGCGGCAGACGGAAAGTCTACAGGCTTTATGTGTCCGAGGGGTCCCTGGAGGGGAAGGCCAAGCTGATAGTGTCCATGGCCAGAAAGGCCGGCTGCCCTGTTGATTTTATGAATCCGCGCAGTCTGGACCATATGGCCAAGGGCGGAAATCATCAGGGGGTTATTTTGGAAGTGGAGCCCGTGCAGACTCTTTCGCTTGCCGAAGCCCTGGCCCGTATCAAGGACCCTAAAAAAACCGTGTGGGCGGGTGTGGACGGCATCACCGACCCCATGAATCTGGGCGCGATCATCCGCAGCGCGGCCTGCTTCGGAGTTTCCGCAATAATTCTGCCCGAGCGCAGGACGGTGGGGCTTACACCCTCCGCCCAGAAGACGGCCTCCGGCGCCATAGAGAAAGTGGATATGGTGGAAGTAGGCAATTTGAACCAAACCATAATCGAGCTTAAGAAAAAGAATTTTTGGATCTACGGCGCCGATATGAAAGGGAAGCCGGTGGACAAGATGGATTTTGCCTTCCCTATTTTTATGCTTATCGGGTCTGAAGGAGAAGGGCTGCATCAGAAAACCATGGAGCACTGCGACGAGCTGGTCTCTATTCCGCAGAAAGGCGGGGTGGAGAGTCTTAATGCTTCCGTGGCCGCCGGCGTGTTGTTTTACGAGATATCTAAGAAGCTGTAAAATGGCGTCCGCTGTTAGTCGTATGCCATAGGCCATACGCAGAATAATTAAAAGCTATTTGCTTTACGTCATTAGCCATAAGCTTAGTAAGGAAGTTGCTTTTCTGCGTACGGCAAATGGCTAATAGCCAACGGCGTTCCTGGCGCAAAACGCCGGGAACTACCCACCCCTTGACAAAAAATAATGGTCTGCTATACTATTTTTACAGGAGCGGGATACCTATTAAACAGGTCTAATCTCGCTCCTTTTATTTTTGCCCTAAACCTCATAACTTCAGTAAATAGCGGCGAGCGGATAGTGAATATAGTTTAAGGTAACTTCTATTCTCACTAACCGCTTAATGCTGTTATTTCGCTATCAGAATGTAAAGGTCGCCTTCAGCTTTCATGGACGAGGCTTCGGTTTCTGCCGTATCTCCGGAACCCCAGAACAGGTCTATGCGACCCGGGCCGCGTATGGCGGAACCGGTATCGTGCGCGGTGACAAAACGCGTGAACTCTTTATCAGAAAGGCCGTTTGGGCCGGCCACCGGCTTCTTTGACTTGAGCAGCGCCGTGACCCCCAGAGGGATGGGCTGCGGGTCCACCGCTATGGAACGTCCCGGAGTGAGCCCCGTTCCTATGGCGCCGTAGGCGGGTGAGTCTTTGGGCCGGGACTGAAAAAATATATAGCGGGGGTTAAGGTCAACGAGCCGGGTTTCGCGGTCGCCCTGGAGCGACAGGTAGTTGATGAAATCCTTGAAAGACATGGACGGGATCTCTCCGCAGTCCATCAATATTTTCTGCACGCTTTTAAAGGGCCAGCCGTTGGCCCCGTCAAAACCGGCTTTAATAAAGTCACCGTCCGGAAAACGCAGTATGCCCGAGCCCTGGATCTGCAGAAGCATTATCTGAGCCGGATGGGCCGACCAGACCAATTCCAGGCCTTTGCCGCCCAGCACCCCGCCGGAAATGTCGGCGCGCGGATAATATTTTACCAGGTTCCCGTTCGAGTCCCTGCGTCCGTAGTCAAAATCAACTCCCATATCAGGAGTGGTTTTTATCAGGTCCGCCGGTTTTAGATAGATGGGGAACTTATTCACCGAGTCGGGCTGCCTGACGGCTTTTATTTCGGCTTCATAGTAACCGGTAATGACTACTTTGCCTGAGTTGTCGTCCGCGACAGAACGGTAGGCTCTGAACCGGGTTTTAATTATCTCTCTCAAATCCGCCGGCGCCATGTCGGCTGAAAGCACTTCGATCAGCTTTTTTGTGGTATCGCGCATCTGCCGGGAAGTGTAAGTGTCCCCTCCCAGCAGTATTTTGAACGAGTCGGGGCGTGTATTCCAGTAGCTTAAAGTGTCTTGGAGCGCGGTAAGCAGGCCGGAGCGGTCCATGTCGTCGGCGGGCAGAGGGAGACTGTCTATCGGTACTTCGGATACGGCTTTTAAATTCGATGAACCGTCCGGATAGGCTGATGCCTGTTTAAAAACCTGAAATTTGGGGCAGGAATCCAGGCTGTCGGCTTTGTCGCCGGGGAGCGCGGTCTCAAAATTTAGCAGGCTTTCCGCGCGCGCGGCTTCCTGCGTGGCCGCGTTAAGCGGGGCCAGGACGGCCATCAGGCAGATCAGCAAGAAAGCGCGCGTCATAATGTGCTTAAAATATACAAAAAAAGACCGCCCTGGGCAAGATTTAGGATTAAAGGCGTTAAAGATGAACTATTTTATTTTTTTGAGGTAGAGCTCTACGCGCGAGCGGATTTCTGCCTTGAGCGTTTCCGGACTCAGGACCTCTATGTCCGGGATCCAGTTAAGGATTGTGGGGATGGCTTCCATGAGTTGGGCCAGACTGGATTCAAGTATCACTGAACCGTCGCGGTCTTCCTTTATTATGCGCTGGAGCGGAAAGAATTCTTTTTTGCGGAAGAAATCGGAGGCCGAGGGGCTGATTTTCAGGCGCATCAGTATTTTCCGGTCTTTGGCCGGCATGGCGCCCCAGACGCTGGTGGCGTCCTTTATGATCTTTTCGATGTTGGCCGGGGGTGTGAAGATCTGCGGAGTAAGTTCCAGGCTGCTGATGTTGTCCAGCCGGTATTTCAGATATTCGCCTTTTTTTTCCGCCATGGAGAGGATGTAATAAAAACCGTTATCAACCAGGATTTTGAGGGGGGACAGGGTGCGCAGGACCGTTTCGCCCCTTCTGATATAGTTTATGCTTATTCTGCGGCATTCCAGAATGGCGGTTTCTACGGAGGGAATGAATTTTTTTATATCAAGGTTTTTGCCGGGCCGCGGCATTATAATGGCGTAAGGAGATTCCCACGGTGCGCTTTTGGTCATGCGGTGCAATAGAGCTTCAAAGGATCCGCTGAAGACGCCGCCCATGCCTTTGAACATTTCGTGCATGAAGATAAGGGCGGACATCTGCTCGCCAGACAGGCGCATCTCTTTGAGTGAGACTCCGGGGGCGAAAGCGTATTCTCCTTTATCGGTCTGCTCAAGGCCGAACGTCATGTTGATGCGTTCTATGTCGCGCTGGATGCTGCGTTCGGTCACGTTAAATTCTAACGCGAGGTCGGACATCCTCACTTTTCCTTTTTCATTAAGGAGATTGAGAATCTTTAACACGCGGTAATATTTCTTATCCCCGGCAAAATCTTTTGGCGACATGCGGCCCCCTTTTTTGTGATCAATGGAATGGTATAATTTCACCGGAAGTTATAGCAAGGGCGGCTCTGTTATGTTTCTGCGCGGGGCAAACGGCTAATTGCGTTGTCGGTGCCAATTTACGTTGACTGGTTGTGGATAAATAACTATAATTATCATGTTCGCGGGCTTAGTTCAATGGCAGAACGCTGGCATTTAAGCTTGGTGTCAGGTGAGACGGTTAAGACAGCGTATGGTCTTTATAACGATGGGTGCGGGCGTAGTTCAATGGTAGAACACTAGCCTTCCAAGCTTGGTACGTGGGTTCGATTCCCATCGCCCGCTTGTAAATTTAAAAGTGACGGGGAGGCCCGACAGGTGCTGGGGTAGCTCAGTTGGTAGAGCACTTCATTGGTAATGAAGAGGTCGTGGGTTCAATCCCCATCCCCAGCTAATAATTTTTGCGAATGCAAAACATTGTCGGCAGTCGGTAAAGTGCGCAGGGGTCTTGGTTGCCCGGGTGTTGATTGTCCGCGCCGATAGCGAGCGCGGGTAAAAAATAAAATTCAGGAGAAAGATAATATGGCAAAAGCTAAATTCGACAGAAAGAAACCGCATGTGAACGTGGGTACGATCGGCCACGTTGACCACGGCAAAACCACCCTGACCGCGGCCATCACGAAAGTGTCGGCAAAGCTGGGCCGGGCCAAAGAGATGATGTAC
>CAIPTO010000094.1 GCA_903867985.1 uncultured Elusimicrobia bacterium
AAGCGCGAAAACGCCATAAAGCAGACCCAGATGACCCAACCGGCCATGATGACGGCGGACATGGCCATGTTCCGCCTGCTGACCTCATTCGGCATAAAGCCGGATATGGTTATAGGCCACAGCCTGGGCGAGTACGCGGCCGCCACCGCGGCGGGAGTTTTCACGCTGGAGAACGGCCTGCGCGCCGTCACCAGCCGGGCCAAGGAAATGTCCACCGTAAAAGTTAAAGACCCGGGCAAAATGGCGTCCATCGGCTGGCCCGCGGAGAAAGTGGAAAAAGAACTCAAAAAAATAGACGGCTATGTGATCTGCGCAAATAAAAATTGCCCGCAGCAGACCGTCATCGCCGGAGAGCGGAAAGCGGTGGAACACGCCGTGGAGATGTTCATATCTTTGGGCGTGCAGGCCCAGGAGATAGCCGTTTCCCACGCTTTTCACTCGGCTATCATAGAACCCGCCATAGGGCCCTACAGAAAATTCCTGGAAAATATCCCGACCGCGCCGTGGACCATACCGTTGCTGTCCAACGTGACCGCCGACTATTTTCCCGCGGACAAGCAGGCCACATACGACCTGCTGCTAAAACAGATGACCAGCCCGGTGGAATTCATAAAACAGCTGGAGCGCATGTACGCCGACGGCGTGCGGACATTTATAGAGTGCGGACCGAAGCGCGTGCTGAGCGCCTTCGCCACTTCCACCTTAAAGGATAAAAAAGGTCTCACTATTCTATCCTCTAACCATCCGAAGCGCGGAGGCATCACTGAGTTTAATGATCTGCTGGCCAATCTTATGGCGCTGGGCTTTACCCTGAACTGGACCGGGAAACACCCAGAGCAGGGCGGCGTATTTTTTAATCCATACTATCTGGGCTGGGCCAAACAACAGGGTAGTGGAGAGAGGACAGGGGGCGTAATGAACGGCGCAGCTGAGGCCAATCATCCAATCCTCCAGTCCTCCGGTCATCTATCATCTTTCGCGGCACGCTATGGATTCAACTTCAACAGCATAGCCGTCTCCGGCATAGCCGGCGGCACGCCCGGCACATGGGACAAGCTTTTCCGCGAGCATAACCTCGACGAAATACTCGCCGGCAAAAATATGATAGAGCCTATACCCATGGACTGGCGCGACAAGCAGATAGACAAGAACATCATCCGCGTCATCAAATCTCCGACCGGCAACCACAGCATCGCCAAAATAGATTCCACCGACCAGGCCATAAAGCTCTCCGCACGCAAGGGGCAGTTTGACCTTGAAAAAGAATTCGGCGTGCCCAATAACATCGCCAAAGCTCTGGATACCACTTTCAAGATGGCCATGGCCGCTGGCGTGCTGGCGCTCAAGGACGCGGGCCTGCCGCTGATCCATTACTACAAGAAAACAACCACCGGCGGCTATCTGCCAGAGAAATGGGCGCTGCCGGAACCGCTGGCAAGCGAAACCGGAGTGATATTCGCTTCCGCTTTCCCGGTAATGGAATCCCTTATAAACGAGGTCACCGGCTATTTCAATTATAAATATCGGGGTAAAACCGCGGCCCAGATGTGGGAAGTGTATGACAATATCATAGGCAAGTTGGAAAACCCTAATGACAGGACCGCGCTCAGGACCTGGATGGAACAGACCTTTACAAAAGATCGCTCCGCCCAGGAAAAGGACATGTATACTTTCAGCCAGAACTTCCTGATGAAAGTGATACCGATAGCCGATAGCCAGTTCGCGCAATGGGTAGGCGCTAAAGGCCCCGCAATGCATATAAGCGCGGCCTGCGCGTCCACAACACAGGCCGTACATACCGCCGAATGCTGGTTAAGAGCCGGCAAGGCGAAGAGGGTAGTTATAATAGCCGCCGACGACATAACCAGCAGCGTAGTTCAGGAATGGGCTATGCCCGGATTTTTAGCCTCAGGCACGGCCTCGACCAAGGAAAGCGTAGCTGAAGCCGCTCTGCCATTCGATAAAAGGAGAGACGGATTGATCGTCGGCTCCGGGGCGGTGGGAATGGTAATAGAGGATGAAACACTTGTCAGAAGCAGAGGCATGAAACCGCTGGCCCGCCTACTGCTGACCGAATCCGCAAACAGCGCTTACCATGTAAGCAGACTTGACACCGACCACGTGGCGGATGTTATGACTAAATTCGTCAAGAAGGTGGAAGACCTCTACGGCCTGGACAAGAAGCAGTTCGCCAAAAAAACTTTCTTCATGTCGCATGAAACCTACACACCGGCCCGGGGCGGCAGTGCTTCAGCCGAGGTAAAGGCGCTTAAAAAAGCTTTCGGCGCGCACGCGGCTGATGTTATCATCAGCAATGTGAAAGGTTTTACCGGCCATACCATGGGATCTTCGTTGGAAGAAGTGGTGTCGATACGCGCCCTTAACACGGGCATAATCCCGCCCATAGCCAATTACAAAGAGCCGGATCCTGAACTATCCGGCATCACCCTCTCAAAGGGCGGGAAATACGACCTTCAGTATGTTCTGCGCTTCGCGGCAGGCTTCGGTTCGCACATGGCCATGTCGTTCACCGAACGGGTGTTCAAGGAAGGGGAAAACCGAATAGAGGATCAGACCAGACACGCCGATTGGCTTAAAGCGATATCGGCGGAAGAAAATCCGGAACTGGAAGTGATGTTCAACACGTTGAGGGTCAAGGATAAAAAGACCGCTGGGAAAACATCCCCTACACCTAAAAAAGAGCCGGTTATGGCAGCAACCAGCGCGGCAGTTGCGCCAGCCGTAAGCCATAAGCCGGAGGCCATAGACCAGAAACAACCGGAACCCGTAGCAACCCATAAAGAAACTCCTGAAGCCTATGGCTTAAAGCCTACAGCCTATGGCAATCTCAGCCAGGACTCCGTACAGGCTGAAATCCTTACCATGATCGCCGAGAAAACCGGCTATCCCAAGGATATGCTGGAACTTGATCTCGACATGGAAGCCGATCTCGGCATCGATACGGTCAAGCAGGCAGAACTGTTCGCCGCCATACGCGAGCATTACAATATCGCCAGAAAAGAGAACCTGTCGCTTAAAGATTATCCGACCATCAGACACTGCATAAAATATGTAATGGATGAAACGGGTAGCAAGACAGCGCGGCAGCAAGACAGC
>CAIPTO010000095.1 GCA_903867985.1 uncultured Elusimicrobia bacterium
GGTAATTATCGGAAGCCTGCGTAAGGGTAAGAGTTGAACTTCCAAGATACAGCCCGCGGGAATGCGTATTGTCGGAATTGAAATACCCGATAGTAACGTTTTTATTGTTGGTTCGCAGGGTGCCGTAATTAAGAGTAAGCGTGCCGCTGCAAGTCAAAGAATCCTGAAGCGTCCATTCCCCTCCGGCCTGATTGAAATATATATCGGTGCTAAAAATTTGTCCTGCCGAAGTGATCGTTTTCCCGGTGGTCCCGGCTTCAAAAAATATCGGAGCGCTCTGTGTAAGGGTCATCGCGGCTATCAGCGTAAGCGAACCCATGATGTGCAGGTTGCATATAGCGGCCATGGAAGGACGCGCGGTGACAGGTTCCGACCGTGACTTTGATAACGGGGGGAACCTGGTTTTTAAAACGGCGCTTTTAAAGCTGGGCATTCAAATATTTCCGCAGGACGGCAGCGGCATAGACGGGGACACTTCCGAGGTCGCGGTTTCGACCGCCATAGAGGAGTCCAACCCTGAGATAGCCAAGGCGCGCGCCGTCGGCGCTAAACTCCTTCACCGCTCGGAACTTCTTTCCCACTATGTGGATACTTTCAGGACCGTTGCCGTCGGGGGTACGAGCGGCAAATCCACGGTGGTAGGGATGCTGTTCACTATATTTGAAGAAGCCGGATTGGGCCCCAGCGTTATTACCGGCGGGCCGCTGGTCGCGCTTAAGGAGCGGGGATTTATCGGCAACGCCTGGCGCGGTAAAGGTGACATCCTTGTAATAGAGGCTGACGAATCCGACGGCACCATTGTTAAGTATCATCCGATGACCGGGTTGATCCTCAATGTCAGCAAGGACCATAAGGACGTGGCCGATATAAAAGCCATTTTCAGGCAGTTCGCCGGACACGTGAAAAAACTTTATGTGAACGCCGATGATCCGGAACTCTCCGATTTCAGGACCGGGGCCGGGCTTTTCGGCAGGGGCGATCCAAGATTTAAAATTGAAGATCTGAGATTAGAGATGTTTTGTTCCCGTTTTAAACTGAACGGCGTAAATTTTGTGCTGCCGGCGCCCGGGCTTTATAATATTGAGAATGCCTTGGCGGCCGTGGCCGTCGCTCTGGATATGGGAATCAAGCCTGAGCTCTGCGCCGAAAGCCTGAAAAAGTATCGCGGAGTCCAGCGGCGTTTTGAACTGGCAGGCGAAGCGGGCGGCGTAACCGTGGTGGACGACTACGCCCATAATCCGGCCAAGATCTCAGCGGTGCTTAGCGCGCTGCACAAGGATTCCGCTCGGCGCGTAATAGCGATCTATCAGCCGCACGGTTTTTCGCCCACTCGCCATCTCAGGCGTGAGCTGGTGGAGACTTTTTTAAAGGAACTGAGCGGCAGGGATATTCTTATGATGCCTGAGATCTATTACGCCGGCGGTACTGTGGCAAAAGATATATCTTCTAAGGACCTGACGGATGAAATCAGCGCTCGCGGCGGAACGGCTTTTTATTTTAAACAGCGGCGCGATATTGTAGCCAGGGCCGTTGAGTTTGCCGCACCCGGAGATGTTGTTCTGGTCATGGGTGCGCGGGACTGGACCCTTTCGGATTTCGCCAAAGAACTTTTCGCTGGGATAAAAAGCAAGTTCGGGGCGCGCGTATGAGTCTCACTTCCGCGGAGCGTGAGCGCTATTCAAGGCAGTTGGCGGTTCCCGGCATCGGGCTCCGCGGCCAGGCCAAATTAAAGAATGCGTCGGTTCTGGTGGTGGGCGCCGGCGGTCTGGGCTCAGTGGTCGCCGCCTATCTGGCCGCGGCGGGAATAGGTCGGCTCGGTTTCGCGGATCCCGGGCTGCTTGAACTCTCCAATCTTAACCGGCAGGTTTTCTACAGGACGAGGGATATCGGCCGCGCCAAGGTCGCCTTGCTGGCGGCGTTCCTTAAGGAGCTTAACCCTGCTTCCCGTCTGGAACCCTTCCGCCTGAAAATGGATTCGGAAAATCTCGCGCCCATTTTAAAAACATACAAACTGGTAGTTGACTGCGCCGATAATTTTGAAGCCCGTTTCGAGATGAATAAGGCCTGTTTCCGGGCCCGCCGGATACTGATACACGGCGCGGTTTATGGTTTTGAGGGCCAACTGGCCGTCTTGGATCCGCGCGGTGGACCGTGCCTGAAATGCGCTTTCCCGCATACTCCTCCCCCGGTAAAAGGATTTACTTCCGTGCCAGGCCCTGTGCCCGGAGTACTGGGGGCGATGCAGGCTGCGGAAGTTATAAAACTGATCTGCGGATTGCCGTCTCACAGCGGCCGTCTGAGTATATTCGATATCGCCGGCGGCGCCACCCACTTCATACGACTTAAGAAACGGCGGAACTGCCCGGTCTGTGGTAGGAAGTCTAAAGCGTAAACAGGTTTCTTCTCGCTGTTTCCTGTCGTACTGTCTTGCTGCCGCACTGTCGCGCTGTTATATGCCTAAAATTACCGTAATGATCTATACGACCTTGAGAAAAAGGCTGGGCATTTCCAAGGCTGAACTGGAAGGACGTACGGTACACGATTTGCTTTTAAAACTTGCTGTTTCCTGCAAGACAGATGTTTCGGAAATACTGTTTGAAAAAGACGGGACAGTCAGAAATCATTTTGTGCTGACGCTTAATTCCGAGATAGTGGATAACAGAAAGACTGGTAAGGCAAAAGTACGCGCGGGAGATATCCTGCATGTCTTCCCGCCGATCTCAGGGGGGTAGGCGGCAGAAAAAATGGAGGAATAGAGGACTGGATGGACTGCGCCCTTCTGTCTGAACAGTATCTCTGCAAGTTTAGTATGGCTTGACAGGTTCTTCATTCACCCTCAAATTGCCGCTCAAACTCATCAGGGGGCATATAGCCCAGTGATGAATGCAACCGCTTCTTGTTGTAAA
>CAIPTO010000096.1 GCA_903867985.1 uncultured Elusimicrobia bacterium
TCTCAGGTCAGCGAGACCATTATACACAAGGGTCCCTTTGCCGGAAACTTCGGCAAAACCGCCGTTACCATTGGCCGCGCCGCCCACCGCGCTTATATTGCCCTGGAAATTTGTGGTGTCATCCGACCAAACCACAACCTTGCCGCCGTTGCCGCTCGCTATCGCATCCGCCTTTATCACCGCGCCGGCTTCAACCGTGGTGTTCTTAGCATTAGGCATATCCGGATTCGTGCCGTGGATATCGCCGCCGATCAAAGCAGTGCCGCCACCGTTTTGGCCGCTGACATCTATAAGGGAATCTTTTTTTAATATTATATTATCTGCGGCTACGCGCACTTCGCCGCCCTTGTCGCCCTGCTTCGCGCTTATCTCTCCGGCATTAACCACCGTGCCGCCGGTCGCGGTCAGATACACGCGGCCGTCCCTGTTCTCAACACCTTCAGCGCGCACCACGCCCTCATTATTGACGGCCAGGCCGTATACATTGCCGCCAGCCGCTTTAAGCTCGGCAGCCGCCGCTAAAATTTGTCCTTTCTGGTCCACGCCCACATCGGCTGTTCCGTTGCCGGCCTGCACGAACACGCGCTCCTGCCCCGCGGATTTAAGCAACACCTCGGAACCTGCTGCCATGGCGGCGGTGCCATTGGCCGCGTTGATCTCACCGGTGTTCACCAAATTATGCGCGATAAGCATCACATCGCCGCCCAAAGCGTTTATCTTGCCCGCGTTCTTAACGCTGGCCATGGAGCTGCCCGAGAAAAGAAGATCCCCGCCCGCCATGAACTGCCCCACTACCACGTCTAAAGTGGATGCGATGAAGCTCTGCGCGTTGATCACGCCGCCGGCGCCGACAGTGATGCCGTTGGGGTTGATCAGGAACACTTGTCCATTAGCCTGGATGGTGCCGTAGATGGCGGAAGGGTCGCCGCCCGTCACGCGGTTTAAGATCGCGGACAGCGCGTTGGGCTGTATAAATTTTGTCAGCTCGCCGGTGTCTATCGAGAAACCGTTCCAGTTTATTATGGCCCGGTCGGTAAGCTGGTTTACAGTAACCACCGAACCGCTGCCGCCGATATTCGCGAGGCCCGCTACGACATCCCCTCCGTAGGGGTTGGCGAAGACCGAGGTCGGCGACATAATTATTACCGCCAGCAGCAGCCTCACGCCGCGCATAACGATAGAAAATAGGTTCTGTTTGTTGTTAAGGTTCATGGTTCCTCTTTGACTCTGGCTATGGTACGGCATATAGTATTTCAATTATTTACGTCAATATACAATAAATATCCGAAATTTTTCCCCACCTCTGTGAACATTAAGAATTATACAAAGACAAAAAATCAATGTCAACAAAAAAAATCCAAAAATCTCCCCCGTTTTTTTCTTTCCCAAAAAAGGTAGCGTCTACCTTTTTTATGGCCGCAAAATTTTCATTCCCTGCTCCGATTTTCAGTCGAGAATTCTCCCGGTTAAAAAGCGCGCCCCCGGCCGGACAACATTAGTGTTGCCCGGCTGTTTTTTAAACAATCCCCCCCGCAAAAAGGTAGCGTCTACCTTTTTGACTGCGCGCAGCGAAATTGCCTGCGAAATTGCGCATCCCCCAAAAACCCGTTGCGTTTACTATCCAGGATCTTCCACTCTTCCGGCGGGATATCCTGATTTATGAATTCAATGTATTGCTTTAAAGCCCTCTCAGGATTTTCACTAAACAGCGCCAAGGCCTCCCAGGGATCCCGAACAACTCCGTCTCCTCCGACGAGATATGCGTGATGGCTGGACCACGCGTAACTTTCAGGTTTAGCCACTATTCCGGCCTTAGCCGGATTTATGTGTATATAGCGCAGCAGAGAGAGAAAATACGCGTCTTTCTGGACGAGCCGGCTTTTAAACCTCGTCTCAAACAGATGCCCGGTCCGCGAGTATTTTGAATTGATATACTTGGTGAATCCAAGCGTAATATCAAACATGAACTCGCTAATATTAGCAAGCTGCGTTTCTAGGAAAAGGTGCACGTGATTCGTCATTAAGGCATAGGCGTGTACCCTTATGTCAAATTCCCCGATGCTGACTCTGAGCCGCTTAATATACTCAAGCCTGTCTGCCGTGTCAAAAAACAGGTCTGATTTATTGTTCCCCCTGGCCACTATATGGTAATGAGCCCCCGGGTAAGCGATCCGTAATGGTGCCGGCATAATCCCCCCTTAAAAAGGTAGCGTCTACCTTTTTAGTGTAGCAGCGGACCCCGACAGCGTACTGTCGCCTTGTATACCCCCAAATTTTCTCTTTCCTAAAAAAGGTAGACGCTACCTTTTGACCACATGCATCACGTTGGGGGCAACTATTGACAGTATTGATTATTTTATGTATAATATTTATAAATTGATTCAAATATTAAGAAAATTAATAAAAAGGTTGATAATATGAATATTCCCAACAAATGTCCCGCATGCAGCGGGAGGATAATCGTAACCGAGCTATGCTGTGATGAGTGCAAAACATCCGTAAAGGGAGGTTTTGAGATACCGGAACTGGCATGCCTGAACGAGAGCGACGACCGCTTCCTGAAAGTCTTTTTATCGGCCAGAGGGAGCATTAAAGAGGTGGAGCGCTGCCTGGGCATATCATACCCCACGGCCAAGTCGCGGCTGGAGGATATACTAGCAAAGCTTGGGCTAAGCCAACTACAGAGCGAAATCAAGAGACGGCGACTGGAAATAGTCGGGAAACTGGAGCGGGGGGAGATCCCCGCCCGGGAAGCCATCCGGCTGCTTAAAGAACTTGAAGGATAAGGGGAATAGTCATGAACGAAGAAAAAATGAAAATACTCAAAATGCTTGAAGAAAAAAGGATCTCTTCAACCGAGGCGATGGAACTACTGGAGGCCCTGTCACGGCTGGACGGAAGAGAGGCGCAAGCCGGCAAAAGCGCGGGACGCTTCCTCAAGATACGAGTTTACGAGAACGGCTCGCCTGAGGCCAAGGTCAATGTTAATATCCCTATAGCATGGTCAAAGTTCATGGCGCCGTTCATAGAGCAAAAAATCGGCGCCAAGCTGAGGGAAAAAGGCTACGAGATGGACACAGAGAAGATACGCGCGGCCCTCGAGCTGGGCGGAGTGGGCAAAATCATAGACATCAACGACGGCGGCAATAAGGTTGAAATCTCAATAGAGTAGGGTCGCTCCGGCAGCCCGGTTTCGCATTTTAAGGAGGAATTTATGTCCGCGTTCAACTTAAGGAAGTTTTTTTGGAGTCTACTGATCGTAACCCTGGGGCTATTGTTGTGGGCGCACAACTTTGGGCTTGTCGCCCTGTCGTTTAATTTTTCCAGGGACTGGCCCGCCATCGTGGTCGCGGCAGGCCTTATGGGCGCATGGCGCGCCCTCTTTGGCGGGAAGCTATGGGCGCCCAAATGTGACTGCAGCCCCAAAGAGCGAATTCCCGCCAATGCCAGAAAGATATTGGAAGAAGTGGAGAAGGGGAACATAAGCGCAGAAGAAGCCGCTGAAAAAATGGATGAAAAATAGTTTTCACGTGAAAACAAGGGCGATGCGGACACTTAAACCGCCAGACCCAATGTTTTCACGTGAAAACAAAACATTCCGGGGACAGTATACTTAATTCCAAAAACCACCGACCCCAGTTGGTGCTGAATTAAATATACTGTCCCCAGAACCCAGAACCGCACAGGGGAGGGTCTTGACTAGCTTTACCGAATGGTATAGAATGAATGTATTAGCGGGGCTGCAACCATTCATCCGTGGAATCAGGTAAAGGATAAAATATGGCTGAAATAATAGCAATAGCGAATCAGAAGGGGGGGGTCGGAAAGACCACCACCACAATCAATCTGGCCGTAGCGCTGGCCGCTTTTGATTACGAAACGCTCCTTATAGATTTTGACCCCCAAAGCAACGCCACCTCCGGTCTGGGCGTGGACATCACGAAGAGAAATAATAATATATATGACGTGCTGTGCGGAAAAGCGCAAATAGAGGATGCCGTGCGGCAAACCTCGGTGGAGTGGCTGGATATAATCCCCACCAGCCATAACCTGGCCGGGGCCGAAATAGAGTTGGTGAGCGAGTTCTCCCGCGAGTCGGTTCTAAAGCGCTCCCTCAACAAGTTGCGGGATATGTATAAATTTATCATCATCGACTGTCCTCCCTCTCTGGGCCTGCTGACCATCAACGCCCTTAACGCCTCGGACACCGTCATTACCCCGGTACAATGCGAATACTACGCAATGGAAGGCCTTGCCTATTTCATGAACACCGTAGAAAAGATCCGCCAGGCCCTTAACCCCGGCCTAAAAATAGACGGCGGCATTATAACCATGTACGATTCCCGCATAAATCTGGCCAACCAGGTGCAGAGGGAAATCTCAAAATACTACGGCGACAAACTCTACAAGACCGTTATCCCCAGGAACGTGCGTCTGGCGGAGGCGCCCAGCTTCGGCCAGCCCATCTTCGTATATGACCCCAGCTCCAGGGGCGCGCTGGCGTATAAGAACCTGGCTATCGAATTTTTGGGGCGCCGCGGCGTGGACACAGCCGCCTACAAAGAGTCGGCGCTCTACGTGATGGAAGAATCCCAGATGGATTACGACATGGGCGGATGAGTATAGCATAAAGCGGGGCACTTGCCCTAGGCTATAAGCCATAAAAAGAGTATATGGTATATAACTAAATCGTTTTTGCATACGGCTTAAAGCCTACGGCTTATGGCAAACAATGTTTTCAATTAGGCAGCATTGATCGAAGGAGAATTACTATGCGACAGGCGCTAGGCAAAGGAATAGACGCTTTAATATCAAAGGTGCAGAACAATGACATTTCTCATGACATTGTGCAGAAAATACCCATAGACACCATACGGCCCAACCGCTGGCAGCCCCGGAAGACTTTTGACGAGGCCCCTCTGGCGGAACTTGTGCAGTCCATCAAAGAGCACGGCCTTCTGCAGCCCATCAGCGTCTGGAAGGACGCCGACGGCTCGTTCGAGCTCATCGCCGGGGAACGCCGCTGGCGCGCCTGCAAAGCCGCCGGAATGAAGGAGGTTGAGGCCATTGTAAAACGGGACCTCTCCGACCAGCAGAAATTCGGACTCTCATTGATAGAAAACATCCAGCGCGAGGATCTGAACGCCATAGACCATGCCCTGGCCTATAAACAGCTAATGGAAGAGTTTGACATCTCGCAGACCGACATAGCCAGAAAGCTCGGCAAATCCAAATCCGCGGTCTCCAACACTTTGCGGCTCCTTGAGCTGGAAGAAGATATCCAGAAAGGCATCCAGGCCGGGGTCATCAGCGAGGGCCATGCCCGCGCGCTCATCTCTATCCCTGACAAGGCCAAGCGTAAGGAGGCATATGAACGGATCCTTACGGATAAGATATCGGTGCGCGAGATAGAGACTTACGCCCAGAATTTCCACGAGCGGCGCCCACGCGCCAAAACCAAGGGGGACGGTCGGCGCAAAAACCCGGAGATAACAGGCCTGGAGGCCAGTCTGGAAAAACATCTGGGCACCAAGGTTGAAATAACTCCCGGAAGCAACCCGGAGAATGGTAAAATTACCATACATTATTATTCACTGGACGATTTCGACAGGATAACACGAATATTAAAAAAGTAGCACCGCTCTCCGTCTGGACGCGCCGGGCCCGAATCGGCGCAGAGGCAGGTTTAAAAATGAAAATACTTTTTTCACTTCTGCTTTTAATCAGCGGCATCTCCGCCGCGCAGCCCGCCCCGGCAGCACCCGCCGAGGCTGAGAAAGGCACTACCTACGCCGTAAAGTCGCCGGTGCCGGCCTACTTCGCCCTGACTAAAGATGTCAGCAGCTTTTACATGTACGCCAACGGCGGCTTCAACGCCGATTGGTATGTGGGCTACAACAACAGCTGGATAGTAAAGTTGCCGCCGGTGCCCACCGGCACTTACGCTAAAGCCTATATCGGCGCGAAACTCGGCCGGGCCAAGATAACGTCCTGGCCCCAATCATGGGACAAGACGCCAATACCCGGCAAAATTTACATGGCGGTAAATCAGGAACCGAAATTCAATTCCGATAATATGTATTTCCTGGCTGAAGCGGCTGACCTGCCGCTTGAACCGCTGCCCAACGATTCTCTGGAAGGCGTGGACAGCGCCAAGTGGTTCTGGTCCGAAATCCCGCTCTCGCGCATCTCAGCCGAAAAACCGAACTACCTGGCCCTCTGGTCGGTCTCCCGCTATTTCACCGCCAGTTCAAGTTCTCCCATCGTCGCCGCCGCGCTCTCAGACGATAAAGAGGAAAACGTCTGGCTGAACCGCTCCATACGCGGCAATCCGCCGTCGGGCCCGGATGTTCTGGAAACGCCCATTTCCGGCATCAAGCCGGCACTCGCCTTCAAACTGGTGCCCTTTAACGATTACAAGGTTTTTATAAAGGGCTTTATGGGCGAAGTGAATTCCTCCAACATACTTGTTTCTTTCTCCACCATAGGAGAAGATATACGGGCCGCCTGGATAGAAATGTCCTACGATAAATTCGAGTGGTCCCGGGTCAGCCGCTATATGTTCCGCGCTCCATACTTTTACTCACTGAAGCGCGAGGACCTTTCAAAAGATATGTTCTACCTGCGCGCCGCCGCCGTGGACGGCCTTGAGAACACCGGTTACTCCAAAGAAATAACGATCGCCGCCGAGCAGGAAGAGACACCGGCCGAGAACAGCGGCGGGGATAGCGGAACAGAATCAAATTCATGAAAACTTACGATGTTGCCGTAGTCGGAGCTTCCGGTCTGGTGGGCGGAGAACTCATCACTCTGCTTGAGAAGCGCAAATTCCCCGTAGGCGTTCTTATGCCTTTTAATTCCGGGCGGACCGGAACCGCGGTTGTTTTTAAAGGCAAAAAATACGCCTGTCAAAAGCCGACTTTCGCGGCGCTTAAGAAATCCGACCTCGTTTTTTTTGTCTCCACAGACGAGGTTTCGGCGCGGTTCGCCAGAAAACTGGCCGATTCCGGCGTGTGGTGCGTAGATGATTCCGCCCGGTTCCGCCTGGATAAAGATGTGCCGCTGGTTATCCCCGAGGTCAACGCCGGCGAGCTGAAGCCAGGCCGCAGACTGATAGCCGGCCCCAATTGCACGCTGACAGGCGCGGCCGTAGCCCTGAACGACATTCATAAAACACTGAACATCACGGAGTTGCGCATAGCCACCTATCAGGCGGTATCCGGCGCCGGCAAGGGCGCCTTGAAGCAGTTGGAGACCGAACTTAAATACTACTTAAAGCGTGGCAGGGTTCCATGCCTTAAAGGCCGCAAATTACCGCGCGCTATCGCCTTCAACCTGTTTCCGCAGGTCGGCGGCTTTGACAAAAACGGGATGAGCGTGGAAGAAGTCAAGGTTGAGGCCGAACTTAAAAAAATTTGGGCCGCGCCCGGAATAAAGATCAGTTCCACGGCAGTGCGCGTGCCGGTGCTGAGGGGACACTCTTTAAGCGTCTGGGTGAAGACGCGCAGGCCCTGGACCCTGGCCTCTCTCCGCTCAACGCTGGCCGGGACCAAGGGTCTTCAATTCGCCGGCGATCCGTATAAATACCCCACGCCGCTGGAAAGCGTGAAAACCACGGGTGTAAAGGCCGGCCGCCTGCGTCTCTCAAGCACCTCGCCTAACGAATTTCAACTCTGGATAGTCTCTGATAACCTGTACAAGGGAGCCGCCCTTAATTCGGTGGAGATAGCGGAATATCTTTTGAAACGCGGCCTGCTGAAACTCCCCGGATCCTCCGTTTTACACTAGAAAAGCACACGGATAAGACGCCATGAAAAAAACAGATACCAGCGCGCAGTCGCTCACCGATCAGGATCTTTATCTCTTTAACGAGGGAAACCACGTCAGGCTTTATGAAAAATTCGGCGCGCATCAGGTTGCCGCAGATCCTTTGCGCGGGACCGCGGAGGGCACGCATTTCGCGGTTTGGGCGCCCAACGCCGCCGCGGTTTATGTAATGGGGGACTTCAACGGCTGGAATAAAACAGGGGCCGCCCTGAAAGAGCGGGCCAGGTCCGGCATCTGGGAAGGCTTTATTCCGGGAGTAAAAAAGGGCCATAATTACAAATACCACATTGTTTCAAAATACGCCGGTTTTCACGGGGAAAAGGCGGACCCGCTGGCGTTCGCTTCCGAAGTTTCGCCTAAAACGGCGTCGGTGGTCTGGCCGCTGGACTACGCCTGGAGCGACGATAAATGGATGGCGGGCCGGGGCGCGGCCAATGGCCTGAAGAGCCCTGTTTCGATCTATGAGATGCACCTTGGCTCATGGCGGCGCGTTCCGGAAGAGGGGAACCGCCCGCTCACCTACCGGGAGATGGCGGCGCAGCTGCCGGAGTACGTGAAGCGACTTGGGTTCACCCATGTGGAACTGATGCCGGTCACGGAACATCCTTTCTACGGATCGTGGGGCTATCAGACGACGGGTTATTTTTCTCCCACCAGCCGGTACGGGACTCCGCAGGACCTGATGTACCTGATAGACCAGCTTCATCAAAACAATATCGGCGTGATACTCGACTGGGTCCCGGCGCATTTTCCGGCCGACGCGCACGGGCTTGAATATTTCGACGGCACGCACCTTTACGAGCACGCCGATCCAAGACAGGGCGTGCATCCCGACTGGAACAGCTCCATTTTTAATTTTGGCCGAAACGAAGTGCGCAGCTTCCTGCTCTCAAGCGCCCTGTTCTGGCTGGATAAATATCACGCCGACGGCCTGCGCGTAGACGCGGTCGCGTCCATGCTGTACCTGGATTACTCGCGCAAACCCGGCGAGTGGGTGGCGAACCGCCACGGCGGCAATGAAAACCTGGAAGCCATCTCTTTCCTGCAGCAGTTCAACCATGTCGTGTACGAGAATTATCCGGATGTGCAGACCTACGCCGAGGAATCAACGGCCTGGCCGATGGTTTCGCGGCCGACCTATGTAGGCGGCCTGGGCTTCGGGATGAAGTGGGATATGGGCTGGATGAACGACACTCTGCAGTATTTATCCAAAGACCCGGTTTACCGGAAATATCACCATAACGCTCTCACATTCCGCATGGTCTATGCTTTCAGCGAGAATTATGTGCTGCCGCTGTCGCACGACGAGGTTGTGCACGGCAAAGGGTCGCTTCTGGACAGAATGGCCGGCGATGTCTGGCAGAAATTCGCCAACTTGCGGCTCCTGTACGGCGCGATGTTCGCTCAACCCGGGCAAAAACTTCTTTTTATGGGCGGCGAGTTCGCGCAATGGCGCGAATGGAACCACGACAGCAGCTTGGATTGGCATCTGACCGGACATAGCCATCACGCGGGCATGCAAAAATGGATAACAGATTTAAACAATTTTTACCGGTCCGAACCCGCGATGTACGAACTTAACTGCGCTCCTTCGGGATTTGAGTGGATTGACGCCAACGATTCACAGCAGAGCGTGCTGGCCTTCCTGAGAAAAGGCCGTGGCGCGGATTCGATGGTCATGGCCGTATGCAATTTCACCTCCGTGCAGCGCTTCAACTACACGATCGGCGCGCCGCGCGGCGGCTTTTGGAAGGAAATGCTTAACAGCGACGCCACGGATTACGGCGGCGGAGGACTGGGGAATTTTGGCGGCGTCACCGCTTATGACACCCCTTCGCACGGCCGCCCGCACTCTTTAAAAGTGACCCTCCCGCCGTTATCTATAGTGTTCTTTAAATTTATCGGAGGCTGACCTCTGCTTCATGGAGTGGACTGCGCCCTTCTGTCTGAACAGTATCTCTGCAAGTTTAGTATGGCTTGACAGGTTCTTCATTCACCCTCAAATTGCCGCTCAAACTCATCAGGGGGCATATAGCCCAGTGATGAATGCAACCGCTTCTTGTTGTAAA
>CAIPTO010000097.1 GCA_903867985.1 uncultured Elusimicrobia bacterium
ATCCATGGAGGAGGTTTATTCCCGCAAAAAAAACGGTGCAACAGCCAGTATTAAGCAGTCAGCCATCATGACATTTCTAAAAAACTTAAACCATGACATTTTAACTTGCTTGCAACAGTAGAGGCGCTGCACCTCCTTTGAAAAAGCATCCGGGTCGGTAAGCTGGTTTTTGACATAATCCATCAGATTTTTTATGTTGCCGGTGTCTATCATCGTTTTGGGTATACGCCACAATTCTGCGAATTGTCGGTTGGAGAAAACAATTTTTCCTTCCGGATCAATGGCTAATATCCCGTCGGCGGTCGCGTCGAGTGTCGCCAACAGATTGGCTACCCCCTGGTTAATAAGCTCCTCCGCTTTTTTGCGCTCGCTGATATCCTCAAATAATCCCAGTATGACTTTTCTCCCGGCAAGCTCCATCACTGACGCGCTTATGCGTACCGGAACGCGCGTTCCATCCTTCTTTTCAACGATCGCGTCCGAAGATGATGTGCCGCTGTTCATGACATGATGGCGGAAGTGCTGTTTGTAAAATTCAGCCTGATCCCGCGGATGTATTAATATTCGGTTCATTCCCATCAGTTCTTCCCTGCTCCGGCCTGTCAGAATTTCGGCGTTTTTGTTGACATCCAGAATAATTTCGGTCGCAGTGTCTACTACAAAAATTGATTCACTGGCGTTTTCAAAAATGCTCCGGTATTTAGCCTCCTGCTCCGCCAGCACTTTTTCCGTCCTCTTTCGTTCGGTAATGTCGGTTATTATAACGCGATATGTCGGCGCGCCGTCAGCGTCATTCGCGCAGGAAGCGTCCAGCCGCGCCCAGAACGCGTGGCCGTCTTTTTTCATCAGTCGCAGCTCGCAGCGCTGAAGTGTCCCGCTTGCAGTCAGCGCTTTTTGGTTCAGATAGTAGGCGTTCTGGTCGTCGCTGTGAATAAATTTACTGAATGGCCGCTGCGTCAGCATGTTGCGGGTCTCGCCAAGCATGTCGCAGACTGTGAGGTTGGCTTCAAGTATGACGCCCTGCGTGGAAATGGTTATATAGCCCGCTGGGGCCATATCGTACAGGTCAAAGTAGCGCCCGCGCTGAGCGTCCAGCTCGGCATGCGTCCGGCGCAGTTCCTCGTTCTGCATCTCAAGCTGAATCTGGTGCACGCGCAGTTCGTGAAGTATTTTCCGGAGCTCTTCAGGTGACAGCGCGGCCGGATTTTCCGGAATCGGCGGCGCTTCATTAAGATAAATTTCTTCAGCCCGCCGGCGCATTTCGGCGGCTTGTTCGGTCTTGGTGTTTGTGTCTTCCATAGTTTCCCCCGCCGTCGCGCGGTTTGTCAGCTTTCCGCTTTTAAATCTGTCCCGCCAGCCGGGCGCTCTGTTGTGGCTATGGCGTACATCTTGCCGGCCTCGTTTATCAGAGCGGTGGAGATCAGCGTGACCTCAATAATTTTGCCGCTTTTGGCCAGCCGCTGCGTGCGATAGGGCTCAAGTATCTCTGCCTGGCTGAGCTTATGTATCTTGGCCAGCGCATCCCCGCGCCGCTCTTCCGGTATGCGGTCGCGCGCGTTCATGGCCAGCGCCTCAGCCTCGCTCCAGCCATACAGCCGCACGGCGCCCGGGTTCCATGCCAGGGTGCGGCCATCCAGGTCCTGCACGGTAATGGCGTCGTGCGAGTCGCGCACCACCACGGCCAGGCGCAGTGACTTATTAGCCTTAAGCAGCAATTCCTCTATTTTTTTGCGCTCCGTGATGTCCTCTATCATGCAGAGATGGCGCGGGTGCGCCTTGTCTTCAGCCGGCATATGCGCGACGGTCATATTTACCCAGACAGCGGTTCCGTCGTGATGCAGGCAGCGCTTTTCCATATGAAAACCGTTAATCTTACCGGCGTTCATCAGCGCCGTATTGTCCAGATTCTTCCGCAAATCATCCGGGTGCGTGATGTTCATCCAGGTCATATTTGACAGTTCGGCCATGGTCCTGCCAGCGATATTGGCGAACATCGGATTAACATCGCAAATATGCCCGGTCAGCGAATCTATCAGGGCGATGCCAAGCGGGGCCGCGGTGAACATTGTTTTGAAGCTGCCCGATACCACATCCAGCGCCGCCTGCGACTTCTTTGTTTCCGTGATATTGATGAATGTTGCCACCGCGCCTTTTATCACATTTTCCTGGGTGCGGTAGGGCTGCAGGGTCAGCGTGTACCATCTGCCATCCTTTGTGCGCACCTCCGTCACTTTGGGCGTCAGCGTGTCCAGTACGGCCTGCGCGTCAGCGATAAAGCTGTCATATTCTATCAGGTTGGAAACGATGTGCTTTATGGGTCGTCCTATATCTTCGGGGATCAGGTTAAAGATCCTGGTGGCGGCGGAGGTGAAGCGCAGAATGCACAACTGGTGATCCAGGAGGATGGTGGCGATGCCGACGCTGGCCAGTAAATTATTCATATCGTTGTTGGCCCACGACAGATCAAGAACCTTGGTCTGCAGCTCATTATTTACCGTGTTTAACTCCTCGTTCGCTGACTGCATCTCTTCCTTGGCGGTCTCCAGCTCCTCGTTGGTGGACTGCAGCTCTTCGTTCACCGACTGCATTTCCTCGTTGGATGATTCAAGCTCCTCGTTGGAAGTTTCCTGTTTCTCGGTGGCGTTCCGCAGATATTCCTCCTGCAGCCGCAGCTCGGCCTGCAGCGCCGCCACGCGCGCGTCGGTGTCCTGCTTCTGGTCGGCGCCGGCGGCCGACTGTGCGGATTCCGGGGCCGGCGGTGCCTCTTCCAGGACTATCAGGTAAAGGGGTGTCTCCGTCTGAGCGGGTGGTGGCGTCAACGGGCTGACGGTAAGGTCTACCGCGGTGAAGTGGCTGTTGGTCTTAACGCGCAGGCCCGAAACCCGCACAAGCTCTTTTGTGTCCGCGGCTTTGCGCAGGGCCGCGGCCAGCGGGTGGCGCAGGCCCTCGCGGGCCATTTTCACTATATTGCTTGGGCCGGCCTCTCCGGGCGCCGGCTCAAGGTACATGCCGGTGCGCCCGTGCAGATAAAGCACATCGCCGGAGCCGCTTACCAGCGCTCCGGCCGGGGCCACCTGGGCCAGCAGCGCGGCTTCGGTCAGCTCCTGCAGCGGCAGTTTAACCGGAAAACCCATCTTCCCGGACGCGCGCGGCAGCGGCGTCGCCGCCTGTGTCAGGGGAGGCAGGAACCGGCTCAGAGCCATGTGCCGCGTGCCGTGCGGGTTTTCTTTGCGCTGATATAATTTCTCCTTGCAGTTCAGTATGGCGAACAGATCTATGAATTCGCCAACGGTTTCGGAAGTGCCCAGAAATAATACTCCGTTCGGGTTAAGCGCGTAGTGAAACATGGGGATAATCTTCTTCTGCAGATCGCCGCCCATATATATCATCAGGTTGCGGCAGCTTATCAGGTCCAGCTTTGAGAACGGCGGATCTTTTATCAGATTCTGTTCGGAAAATACCAGTATGTCGCGGATGCCTTTGTGGATACGATACTCGCCGCCGGACTCGCGCGTAAAAAAGCGCGCCAGCCGCTCCGGCGTAAGGTCGGCCGCGATGCTGGCCGGGTAGATGCCGCAGCGGGCCACGGTAATGGCTTGGGGATCAATGTCGGTGGCAAAGACCTGTATTGTGAATCTTTGTTTTGAAACCTCCAGGTGTTCCACCAGCAGGATGGCCAGCGAATAGGCTTCTTCACCGGTGGAGCAGCCCGGCACCCAGGCGCGCACCACGGCGTTGGCAGGCTTGTCGGCAAACAGTCCGGGGATGACCATTCTCTCAAGCTCTTTGAAAGCTTCCGGGTCGCGGAAGAAATTGGTTACGCCTATCAGCATATCGCGGAAGAGCGCTTCAACCTCGGCCGGATTATTCTGCAGGTATTTAACATAGGAGTCCATCGCCTCTATCTTCTGCACTGCCATGCGCCGCTCTATGCGGCGGTTGATGGTGCTGGGCTTATAGCTTGAAAAGTCGTGGCCGGTCCCGTTGCGCAGCAGCACGAATATCTTCTTGAGCAGGTTCTCGTTCTGCTGCCCCGAGGCCTGGGACGCCAGTATGTGGCCGGCGTGGGATGCGTAGGTTATCAGCTGGGCCGGCATCTCGGCCGGCGGCAGCTCGTAATCCGCCAGGCCCGTGGCGACTACGCTGCGCGGCATGCCATCAAACTCTGTGGTGGCGGGCGTCTGCACCATTACTATGCCGCCTTCGCCCTTTATCGCCCGCGCGCCCAGCGTGCCGTCCGAGCCTGTGCCGGAGAGTATGACACAGATAGCCCGTTCGTGCTGGTCCATGGCTAGAGAGCGGAAGAAGAAATCAATGGGCAGACGCTGCCCGCGCGGCGCGGAGGGTTCCAGTAATTGCAGCGCGCCGTTTAACAGCGCCATATCGTAGTTGGGCGGTATTATATAAGTGCAGTTGGGCCGCACCTTCATACCGTCCTCAACCTCAAACACCTGCATGCGGGTGTAGCGGCGGACCAGGTCGGTCAGGATGCTTTTATGGTCCGGCGCGAGGTGTTGCACCAGCACAAAAGCCATGCCCGGCTCGGCGTCCGCCGGCATGCCGGAGAAGAAAGATTCAAAGGCCGCAAGGCCTCCCGCTGACGCTCCTATGCCCACGATGGGGAAAGTGTCCGTCTTTTGCTCCGGCGCGGACTGGTCGGCCGGTTGCTGAGCGGCAACCGGCGCTGTCTTTTCAGTTTTATTTTTTCTGCTCATATATGGTCATCGCCTTGCGATGTCAGTAAACTTCAGTTTTCCGTTAAAAAGTATCGCAAAGAAGTTTATTTATTATCTTCAAAAATTGTGTTCCCTGAAGATAGTGAAAGTCGCGCCGCAAAGATTGCTTTGCGCCGCCTAAAGATTCAGATTTTTTGTGATTGAAGCCTCGGCGCGTCACGACAGCGGCCAAGCCCCGTTTTTTTGCGGTTTTCATTACCCCCCTGTTTTACCCCGTCGCTCCCAACCACGTAAGACAAGTCGTCTTTCCGGCTCCGTCTCACCGGCGAAAGCCGGTGTCCAGATTACGGGTACGACGCTGGACCCCGGCGTTCGCCGGGGAGACATAAAAGGCCTTGCCAAAACTATAAAAAATGTCTCAGCGAGATATCCGACTTACTTAACTCTTAGCCCCCCCGCCCCTGAACTCTCCACGCTCCCTAGGTTTTCTAGGTTTTCTAGGTTTTATAGGTTTTCTAGGTTTTATAGGTTTAATTATTCAGTCATATTCTATGTGATAATATGATAAAAGTCAAGTGTCAAAATAAACCCCAAATCCAGTCCCCCGGCACCTGCGAACCCTGCTTTTAGGGCTGCGCGGCTCCGGTAGGCTGGGTTCTGTCCACGAATATCCGCAGAGAAAGCTCTTTATCTATCATAAAAAGCGCCTCTTTTGATTCCCCTATAAGCCGCAGCTTATCTGAAATTTCGGAGGCGTTGGCTTCTTCCTCCACCTGCTCGTCTATAAACCAGTTAAGCATGCTGGCGCAGGCGTGGTCGCGTTCCGCGTTCGCGGTATCCATGAGAGTGTTTATCAGCCCGGTCACTTTCTGCTCGTGCGCGTAGGCCGCCTCAAACATCTCAAGCGGATTTTTCCAGTCGCAGCGCACGCCCTCAATAGCCGGCAGCTTCGCGCGACCGCTCCTTTCAAGCACGAACCTGTAGAATTTCATTGCGTGCGTCATCTCTTCCTGCGCCTGAACATAAAACCAGTGCGCTATACCTTTAAGATTCAGCTCCGTGCATCGTGCCGACATGCCGAGATAGAGATAAGCTGAATAAATTTCAGCGTTTATCTGGCTGTTTAAAGCATCTTCCATTTTTTGTCCAATTTTCATATTCCCCTCCGCGCTTAAAATTACCACCACTACAAAAATCCGGTTTTATTCTGTCTAAAGAGTATAACAAATCTGTCCGGTTTAACTCGTGATTGCACGCTTGTTCGGGCTGGGATCGGGATTGCCCTTACGCCGCGTAGGAAACCCTCCCGTGGTTTCCCTCCACCCGTACCGGGTGGAGCCTCCCATCCGCTATGCGGCTCCAGAGCAATCCCGCTCCCGGCCCTTAGTCATTTTCTTATACAAATGACTTTTGCCGGGATCACTCTTAAAAAACTTTTTTACCGGACAGCTATGAGAGTATAATACAAAAAACACGCCATAAAAACCGTTACTTTAGAAACGCGTATCTCAGGGCCAGCAGCGTGGAGATTACCCACAGCAGCGGCGGTATATCCCGGCTTTTCCCCGAAAAAGTCTTTATTGCCACAAAAGAGATGAAGCCAAAGGCTATGCCGTCGGCGATATTAAAAGTAAACGGAATAAGCGCCATAGTGATAAAGGCGGGAATGCCGGCGCTCATGTCACTCCAGTTTATATGGCAGACAGAACTCATCATCAGCGCGCCCACCAGTATCAGCGCCGGGGCGGTGACCGGGTGGATGAAAGTGCCGTCCGCCAGCGGCATGGCGGCGTTTATCGAGCCTAACAGCGGAGAGAAAAACAGGCTTAAAAGGAATAGCGCGCCAACGGTTATGGCAGTGAACCCAGTGCGCCCGCCTTGGGCCACGCCGGTGGCGCTTTCTATGTAGCTTGAAACGGTGGAGGTTCCCATCAGGGCTCCGGCGGTGGTGGCCACGGCGTCGGATACCAGCGCCTTTGAGATCCGCTCAAGCTTTCCGTTCTTAAGCAAGCCGGCCTGCACGCCAACGCCGAGCAGCGTGCCCAGCGTGTCAAAAAGGGACATGAAAAGGAAGATCAGGACGATGGACAGGGCGTCCGGCGTCATCAGGCCGGCCAGGTCCATCTTGAACAGCGTGGGCGCCAGGCTGGGCGGCGCGCTGATTACCCCGGTAAAACTTGTCAGGCCCGCGGCCCAGGCGGCCACGCCGGAGATCAGAATGCCTATAAGCACCGCCCCCTTGACCCTGCGGGCGAACAGCGCTGTCATAACTATAAGCCCGGACATGGCGCAAACCACCGGCGCCGAAGCCACCGACCCCAGCTTAACCAGCGTTGACGGGGAGGCTATGATAAGCCCCGCCTCCTTAAAGCCGATGAGCGCAACGAACAGCCCTATGCCGGAAGCGATGGCGTATTTAAGGTTCTCCGGCACGGCGTCCACAAGGCGCTCGCGCATCCTAGTCAGCGTCAGCGCCAGAAAGGCCAGGCCCGAAATAAACACCAGGCCAAGCGCCTTTTCCCAGCTATAGCCCATGCCGAGTACGACGGTGTAGGTGAAGAAGAAATTTTCCCCCATCAGCGGGGCTTGGGCTATGGGGTAATTGGCGTAGAGACCCATTATAAAGCAGGCCAGAGCCGAGGCCAGGCAGGTGGCCGTAAAGACGGCACCCTTGTCCATGCCGGCCGCGCTCAGCACGGCGGGCTGCACAAAGATGATATAGGACATGGTGAGGAAAGTGGTCAAACCAGCGCTAAACTCTGTCCTGAAGTTTGTGCCGCGCTCCGCAAAACCGAAATATTTACTTATAAATTCCATAACTATTACCTATAATACAAAAAACCCCGCGTTTAAGGCGCGGGGCTTTTTGCATAATTAAGCCGCTTAAAGCGGCTTTTGCATTATCAATAAGGCTGAAGTTTCTTGGGACAGGCGAGCATTCGGCGGGTATTTTCTCAAATACCGAAACTCAGGCTAAACAGGTTTTACGCCGGTCCTGGCGGAGAGGACAAATACTTTGGAGTATGCTGACTTTAATCGGCGCACTATTACTGGCAGGATGAACATAGCGGCCAGTATTATTATGGTCGTCCGGTTCGGGTCGCCAAGGACCGAGTTCAGGCGAAGTGTCGCGAGCATTATTACGGTGAAATAGATCATGTCGCCGGTGATCGCGATCGCCCAGCCTGATATAAAGCCATGCCCTGCCGCCGCGGCCGCGGCGCGGCCGGTCATAGGATCAACGCCAAAAGCTATCATGATGAGTGTGAATGGCCCCGCGCCGCCGTAGTGCGCCGTGGTCCGGCTCATGGCGAGCCGGACGGCTTCGGTCATACGCGAAATAAGAGGGCTTTTCCGTCCCAGAGCTATCACAAGCCGGAGGATCGGTTCGAATAGAAACGCCAGGATAACATCGGAAATGAAATAGAGGCCCATCGTTATCGGCCAGGCGAGATTATGACTGCGCGCCAGCAATACGCCGGCCGGGATGCCGCCGCCGACCGGAATTATGAATAGCATTAATACTGGGAGCATAGGAAATGAGCAGGTTTTTACACTTTCCTGATAGTATCTCTTATTGCGCCTGTTTTATTACCACCAAGCGCCACCGGGTTCCGTGAATTCCGACGCTTGTCCAGAAAGCGGTTTTCTTCACCGGTTTCTCCAGCCCCAGGCCCAGGAACTCGTAGCTCCCGCTGCCGGTTTCGTCAGAAGCTATTTTCCTCCCGATTTCCAGCAGGCCCGGAAAGGGCCTGTAAAGCGGGTCGCTGAACAGCATCCTTCCAATTTCTTCCCGTTCCCGGTCGTACAGTATACGCCCGTCAGTCTGCATCAGCCAGGCTTCAACAGGTGATCTCTGCGCCGCCTGCGCGATTATTGATGACAGGAAAAATTCCGGCCTGAGCAATAAACTCACCGAGCCGGTAAGCTGTCCGTCGGGTGCAAACACCGGGTACTCAAGGTCAACGGCCTCAAAACCCTCCACAGAGCGGAACACCCGGCTTAATACGGGTTTGTTAGTCCGGTGGAGTTCAATTATCTGTTCCTGGGAACTTATATTCTCCCCTTCAAAATTCTTATATTCGCCGGGTTCGACGGTTGCCATTATCCCTTTTGCGTCAATGGTCGCGCAGTCGACCGCCTGAGGATTCGCGGCGCACAGGTCTTTCAAAATTCTCGCCGCGCCTTCCCCGGCAAGTCCGGTTTTACCGAGTTCTCCAGCCGCCAGGGCCAGCGCCGAATTTGCTTTGCTGAAAAGCGAATCGATCTGTTCCTTCAGGGATATAAGCGCGTTTTCAGGATCAACGGCGGTCCGGTTGTCCGGTTTTAAAACCGGTTCCTGAAACCCCAGCGCGAAATGCCAGTTGGTCAGCGGAGATCTTTTATAGAAAACCGTTTTTAACATTCCGTCGAATTCATATGAAATTATCCCTTCGGGTTTGGCGATCATCTCCGCCGCCGCCTGCGCCAGCGTCGCGCTGTTCTGGGCGCCGGCAAATTCCAGCATCTTTGCCGGGTCGCGGTGCAGGGCGGTTCGGCCGCTGTCGTCTAGCGCGTAAAAAAACATGTTTTCAGGAAGGCTTATTGCTTCATCAATTAAAGCGGACATCTTCTCCAGGGAAAGCGACGCGCCTATAGCGCCTGTCACCCGGCCGGCCTGCAGTACCGGCACCGCGATAACGGCGGATTTTTTGCCCGTGGACCGGCTTATCACAAGTTCCCCGGCTATGACACCGCCTTTCATAAGGGGCTCAAAATACGGGCGGTCGCTTATTTTTTGCTTCGCCAGCCCTTCCGCCGCCGTAAAGTAAGTTCCGTCCGCACGGGCAAACCATACGGCTCCGGAAATATTTTCAGAGAATTTTGAAAGCAGCGGCTTCATGTTTTCCCAATCCCCGCTTATGACCGGTTCCGTTACGGAAAGAAGGCGAAGTCCGTTCAGCGCGCCCGTGATATGTTCATCCGCGAAGGCGACAAGGGCCGAGAGCGTCGTGCGTGGGTCGGTTTTAAAATCGGAAACTATCCTGTCGGCGGATAGCGCCACCCCGGCGGGGACGCTTATTCCCAGTTTTGCGGCCGCGGAGATGTTGATCATCCTGATCCCTTTTCCGGAGGCTTTTATGGGGAAGTCTTTTGCCGTTTTCCCGGCTGTGATCATCTGCAGCGCCATCCCTCCACCCTCAATGCCGTATTCTTCACCGGAATCCGCCACGCCGCACAGGACGCCGTCTTCCATGTTGAATTCGAGCAATCCGGCTGAAGGCTTTTTATTATTTGCCAGGGTCCATTTTATTACTCCCAGGGGAGGCATGCTCAGCTTCTCGTTTCCCCTGCGGACCGTGTGGTAGGTTGAGAAAATTACCGCGTCCGCCGTTAATTGGGCTCTACTCACGGCCTCCTGCCAGTCTTTAAATGTTTCCGGCTGCTCAATGGCGACTATCCGCAGGGGAAGGTCTTTGAGAGATTTGATATGCTCAATTACTCCGTCGGATGTTTCGCTCTTATCGGTGATAAAGGCGGCGGTTTTTATCCGCGGATATATTTCTTTAAGAAGATTCATCGTTTCAGCCACGAGCGGCCTTTCCAGTATTCCGGTAATATTCGCCGCCGGGTATCCGTATTTGTCCGGGGCGGCGTTGACTCCCAGAAAAACGACCTGCGGCCTTGCCTGTCCCGCCAGCTTCCTGGCGAAAAATTCCTGGGCGTTGTCGTCCACGGCGATAACCACGTCCGGATCCAAAGCTTTCACCTGTTCCATCGCCATTTCACCCGACTTTATTTTCCACTCCGGGCTGGCATTTCGCTTGGTGTCCATATAGAAAATTTTAAGCTGTATCCCGCTGCCGGCCAGGGTTTTCTTAACGCCCCTGGTAATACTGTCCACCCAGGGATAGCCGGTGTTGTAGCTGTGTACCAGCAGGACCTTGCCACCCGCCGCGGCTGCCGCGGATGAAAGGGCGATAATTGCCGCAAAAACAAATCCTATTATTTTTTTCATTTTTCCTCGCTGTATACGATGAACGCCGCGCGTTAAAAATATAATACTAAAAAACAGCAATGCCGGATTAATAAGCCACCGGGAAGAATCTGCGGCGGTTGAGGCGGCGGCGTGCCCACCCGGCCAGCGCCACCGCGCGGGCGCGGTCCATAGTATCATGTTCCCACGCATTGTCGGCTTCGCCCCGGAGATGGCAGAACTTCCCGGGATCAAGCCGGGCTTCTTCGAAGAGTCCGGCCGGGACATACAGGGGCGCGATGCTCACCTGCTTTAACGAGTATCTCTCTATAAAATCAACCGTTTCCTTTACTTTCGCTTCCGTGTCGCCCGGGAAGCCGATAATGAAATTTACGAAGACGTTGAGGCCTTCCAGGCTTGAGAGGGATCGTTCTATAATCTGCCGGTGGTAACCTTTGCGCATCCTGTCCAGAATATCATCGTGAATGGATTCAACGCCCAGATAACTGAGCGCGCAGCCCGCTTCCGCCATCCGCCCCGGCAGCCCCGGCTGACGGGTGAAGTCATCCACCCGCGAGAAGCAGGTCCAGCTGAATTTAAGCCCGGACCCGCGGAGAAGTCCGAGGAATTCGGTCGTAAAATCCGGATCGGAGGTAAAGCTGGAATCGACAAAATCTATATGTCTGGCGCCATGGACCCTGATGTTGTTGGCTACCTCCGCGAAAACCTCGGAGGGCGGCCTGAAGACCTGCCGCTTTCTGTTGGAAGTCGTGCAGAACGCGCAGTTATATTTGCAGCCCCTTGACCCCTCTACGGGCAGCAACTTGCTGAAGCTGTTAGAAATTCCCCAGTCGGGAAACAGGATTTTTCCATCTTCATAATAGGCGCCGCCCCGCAGGATTCTCCCCCCGTCGGCGTCGTTCTCCATTCCGGGAACGGAATTCGGATCCCGGCCTTTCTTCAGTTCCGATAAAAGTCTGACCAGGGCGTACTCTCCGTAGCCGAGGACGGTTATATCGGCCAGTTTTCTCATTGCCGGCGAGTGGGATGCGCCATAGCCGCCCAGAATTATGATAGACCCTGGGCTGTGGCGTCTGATAACGGACACTATTCTTTTGACCGTTTTAGGATCGCTTATCATGACCGTGCTTATCCCTACGGCGAGGGGCCCCCCGCGCAGGAGCCGGCGAAAGCGCAGCCGGCGCAGCGGTGAGGAAAGGACATTATTTACGACCGCGACTTTAAGGCCGGCGTTCATGGCGTAGGTGGCCAGCAGAACGAGCCCCATTCGTGGCGGCATGGTGGCGTCAAGGTAACGGGTTGCCCGGATCATGGCGGTGCGGATATATGCCAGAGCGGAATAGCCGGCACCGGGATCGGGATAGTCCTCCTCGTTAACCAGCAGAATATCCAGGTCTCGCGTGTTCATATAATAGCTTGCGTCCCGTACCAGGCGGCAATAAACTGGAGCAGCCAGAACATTAGCGCCCCCACCAGCGCGGCGGCGGGTAGGGTCAGGACCCACGCGGTTACCATCTTTTTAGCCACACCCCAGCGCACCGCCGAAATATTGCGCACCGAGCCGGAACCTAGTACCGCCGATGATATTACATGAGTGGTGCTGATAGGCGCTCCAAAATGAGTAGCTCCCTCTATGATCAGCGCCGAGGCGGTCTGGATGGAAAACCCGTGCAGGGGCTCCATTCTGAAAAATTTACTCCCCATTGTTTTAACTATTTTCCAGCCCCCGGTTATGGTTCCCAGCATCATTACTATAGCGCAGACGATCTTGACCCACAGCGGCACAGCTATGGCCGGAATCCTTCCAAAAATAAACAGGGCCAGCGTGATAATCCCCATTGTCTTCTGGGCGTCGTTCATTCCGTGGCTGAACGCCATCACAGAGGACGACAAGATCTGCAGTCTGCGGAAGGCGCGGTTCGCGGGTTTGGGCTTGGCTTTGGTACACGCCCAGGCAAGGCCAAGCGTGGCAAAATAGCCGACTATAAATCCGGCCAGCGGCGAAGCGAAGATCGGAACTATCACTTTCCAAAAAATACTCGCGTATTCCAGCGTCCTCCACCCGCCGTAGGCTACCCCGGCGCCTATTAATCCCCCCACCAGAGCGTGAGATGAAGATGACGGCAGTCCGAGGATCCAGGTGAGAATATTCCAGAAAATAGCTCCGAGCAGCGCGGCAAGCACCAGCAGTTTGCAGTTCATGATGAGGGCCGTGTTAAGGATGCCGGTTCCAACGGTGAGCGCCACTTTGTTGCCTACCATAGCTCCTGAAAAAGTCAACAGAGAGGACATCACCACCGCCTGTTTCGGAGTCAGGGCGCGCGTCGCTATTACCGTGGCGATGACATTGCCAGTGTCATGCGCCCCGTTCGTATAATCAAACACCAGAGCGATGACTATGATAGAGAGCAGCAGTATCGGGATGTCAAACATTTTTGATGCCTATTGCCTCAAGCGTGTAAGCGAAGCGCTCGGTCGCGATGAGCAGCGTTTCGCAGCGGTCGAGGATCTGGGCCTCGGACAGCGTGCCGCCGGTGGAGGGGCGTTCCTGCAGCTCGCCCATTGCTACCAGTAGCATATTGTCGCTTGCCGTTTTTAACCTGATTATGTCGTTCATGGGATTTTCAGAATAAGTGTCGGCGGCGATACCGTCAAGTAATATTCCACAGTTAGCGATCATGCTTTTGAAGTCGTCCGCCAGTTCGCGCGCCGTAATATTATCTTTTCCCGTACGGTACAAACCTATTCTTACCCCGATCGCGCGAACCTGGTTAAGCAGTTCTTCATAGCCGTTGGCTATACGGTACACGTCTTCGCGGTCTATAGGGGTTATAAAAGTCTCGGAGAGCAGCCGTGATATTTCCCGGACCAGCAGATTCCCCTCGGCCTCGATGGCATGGAGCCGCCCGCAGTGATCCACGGCGGCGCCGGCGCCTGAAGAGAGCGACAGCAGCACGTCGGCGGCTTGCGCCACCAGCTTTTGCTGCCTCTGAAAGTATTCAAAAAACTTGATGTTCTTAGGAAATAAGGAGAATCCCATATTTAGACCTCGATAGTAACTGATTTTGGTATATCTTACGATTTTTTAGCAGCGCTAGTCTAAAACCGCCAGCCTCCGAGTGGCACCTAATCCTCCGCTAAGGGCGTTCCCCCATAGTGAAAACGATTTCACCAAATGGGTGAATGTTTCTTTATTCATTTATCTCCTACTGGTTCGTGGGTCCTGCCGGGGGCCTGGAACGCGAAACCAGGGTGGACTTTGCCGCAGTTTGCTTGACTATCGGACACTGCATGCGTCATCCACCACCCGTGGCCGCACTTCCGGAGCGGGCCCAGTGTCGCAAGGCTCCACCCAGTCGCCGCGCTACGCAAGCGGCTCCTTCCGGTACGGTTTCGCTAACCCAGATCCCCCGTCACCCACTCCACTATTACATCTTTCTTGATTTTACATTCACCTTGGCGAAGGATTTGGGGTGGCTTTGCCCGATTGTTATTCTAAAATGAGATATAAAAATATTGATTGATAGTTGGACTGCGCCCTTCTGTCTGAACAGTATCTCTGCAAGTTTAGTATGGCTTGACAGGTTCTTCATTCACCCTCAAATTGCCGCTCAAACTCATCAGGGGGCATATAGCCCAGTGATGAATGCAACCGCTTCTTGTTGTAAA
>CAIPTO010000098.1 GCA_903867985.1 uncultured Elusimicrobia bacterium
CTTTCAGCGTATGCCTCACGGCATACTGCCTTGCGCTTCGCTTGAGTTTTCTGCAACCTGTATCCTCGGAGGACTTTCACCTCCAAGCTTGGTTTCATGCTGGGCACACAATAAAAGCCCCGCGGAATAATTCCGCGGGGCTTTTTCTTTCCCCTGTACCCTCACCCCTAAACCCTGTCTTTTCTACCAACCGTAACCCTCCCCCGTCATCTGACCGAGCCGCTCATCAACGATCTTGGCTTTATTGGCTTTCCGGCTTTCAAGGTTCTTCTTGAGTTTGGCCAGGTCCTTTTCCATCCTGCCTATCCTTATCTCCTGACCCTTCAGGCGCAGGTCAAAGAGCTCAGAAACCTTGGCCCTGAGTTCAGTTTTGATGGCAGGTTTTTCAGAGTCAGCGGCTTTATCGTATTTCAGTCCCAATTCCTTGGTATCGAATTCCAGCGACAAGCCCCTGACGCCATCCTGCTCCATGCTCGCGTCCGCCTCAAACCTGGCGATCGACAGCATCTTGCCCCCCATCGCAAGGATCATCTTGTACTTGCCCGGAGCCGCGGTCCTGAAACCGGCCAGTTTTTCCGCGAAAACGGGATCGTGTTTTTTAATTACGGACAAGGTTTCATCTTCCGACATTAAACCAGGGCCCCCCTCTCGCTCCCTCATGCCCTTCATTTCCCTCATATCGCTCATCTCATTCATCCGTTTCTGATCCTTACCCCGTATACCTTTCGCCTCCGCTTTCAGTCCGGGCTGCTCAGCCTGGCCATGCCAGCCTGGCGCCTCGTCTATATCTTTAGCCTCATCCATTTCCTGCGCGGCCGCGTACATAGCCGGCATTACCGCCAGCGCCAGTGTCCCGAACAGCGTTATCAATTTCTTTTTCATATATCCTCCCCTGTTATTGCGCTATTAACCTTCAGGCGGCTTTTTCGGCCGCCCGATCTTTCTGATTCTCTATGTCAGCATAGCCGTAATCAAAATCCGTAGAAGAAGCGTAGACCATATCATCCTGAAGACTGTAGATGCCGCATTCCACGCTGTCCAGGCGCGAGTCCAGCTCACTCCAGCCGGCGGCCCCGCCTTTTGGCGCAAGGGTCTGGAACGCCAGCAGGAACGCCGCGGTGACAACCCCGGCCAGGGCCAGGCGTCTGAACCCCGCCATAAACCGCTCTGCCAACGACGCGCCGCGGGCGGCCTGAACCAGCTCAAAGGCCCTGAGAGCCGGCGCCTCAGACCTGAAAGCCGAGAACCCCGCCGAAAGGTTTTTGAGCACGGCAAAATCCGCCGCGCATTCTTTGCAGCCGGCCAGATGAGCCTCGACCTCCGCGGCGGCCCCGGACAGTTCGCCGTAGAAGTAGAGTATGGTCTTTTCTTTATATCCGCAATTCATAACGTTCACCTTCTCGCTACACTAGTATAACGCGGCATGGCCGGTTTTTATTGCATCAATAGCCGTAAAAACACCTTACGCCTTTCCGCCGGACTTTTTATCGGGCAGCACTCAGATTTCAGTCTTTGCCTTCTGCCAGTTCCGTCCGCACTTTCGCCATCGCTCGCGACATGCGGGCCAGGACGGTACCTATAGGCACTCCCAGGATATCCGCTATCTCTTTAAATGACAGGCCGGAATAATGCCTCATCAGGAATATCTCGCGCTGGTCGGCGGAAAGATGATCAAACGCGGCCTGAAGCGCTGCGGCGCGCTCACCCTCCTCCAAAATTTTATCCGGCCCCGGTTCGCGGGAAGCCAGCATATCCGTCAGCGGGACCCCGTCCTCTCCTGCCGCATCCAGCGATTCTTCATGACGGCGGTAACCGGAGCGAAAATAATCCATGGCCGCGTGGTGGGCGACGGTGAACAGCCAGGCGGAGAATTTTTCCCGCTCTCCGTAGAAATTAATTTTCTTTATCACCTTAATAAAGACTTCCTGAAGCAGATCGTCGGCCGCGTCGCGGTCGCGGGAAAGCCTGAGGAGATAGGCGTAAAGCCGGTCTTTATACCTGCTTATCAATTCGTCCAAAGCGCCGGTGTCGCCTTCTTTGAAGGCTTTTACCAGCTCGGCGTCAGCTATGTTCATCCCGCTCCTTTATATTTTTTGTTCAGCGCCCTATAATTTCATACGATATAAAATAGATTCTATAATTTTACCGGTCACAGATGAAAAAAACAATTTTCCCCGTTTCAATGTTTTCGATCCCTCTTCTTGCGCTCTGCCTTTTTCCCGCCAGCGCCGCGGCCTCCGACTCCTCGCAGGCATACCGGCTCTACCTTGACGGCAACCTGTCAAAGTCGGCCTCCGCCTATATGGAGCTGGCCGCGGCGACAACCGGGGCCATTGAGCCTCTTATGGACGCGGCCATGGTATACAAGCAACTTGGCCGCTACGCCGCAGGCGCCGAGGCTCTTGAAAAAGCCCTGCGGCTTGATCCCTACCAAAGCGACATTCTGTCGGAGCTGGGCTGGCTCAAGTTCCATCAGGCCGATTACGAGGGCGCCAAAGCCTGTTTTGAGCGGGCTTTGCGCATCCAGCCGCTGCACATCCGCGGCATCCTCGGCCTCACCAGCGTCTATTCCAATCTGGGAGATAAAGAAAAAACTCTGGAGTATCTGGGCCGCTACCGAAAATTGCGCCCGGATTTCGCCGGCGTGGACTATGTCATGGCCTGGAATTACATGAACTTTAAAATGTATAAAGAGGCACAGGAAAGCCTTATTGAAGCCCTGCGTAAAGACGCATCTTTTACAGAGGCGCGCCTGCCGCTGGCCGGCATCTACACCCGGGAAGGCAAGTTTAACGAGGCGTGGAACCAATATTACCGCGTTCTGGACTACGCTCCGAATCACCCCCTCGCCTCCAAAATGATGAAAGTGCTGGAAGGCAAACTTTCAAAACAGCCGGAAGAGATCCGCCCCCCTTTCCGGATCGTAAAGCCGCTGAAAATGGCGCCGGTCCCGGTTTTGGACGAGCTAACCAGCGCGGTCACGGTCCGCGTTGGAATAGGCACCGGCAATACCGGCAAACAGGGCAGGAATAATATCCTGAAATTTAAATCGTACGAAGGCCTGATAATACGGAGCAAGGCCAGCGGAAAGGTTTATGCCAGGATCCCGCCGGACGAAGTCTGGACAGCGGTCTTTGAGAACGGGAAAACAATTCTTAAGGATTCAAATGGCGCGGCTTTTGGCAGCTTCAGCGAGGCGTTGATAATCAGGTCCCGTAACCTGAAGCACGGCACTATAATTTTTGAAAACGTCCGCACCTCCCATAATCCCTGGATCAGATACTCCGACCGGGAATACCGCGGCCTGATGGAAATATATCCTATCGCCGGCCGCGGCCTGGGTATCGTGAATATTGTGGATATGGAAGTCTACCTGCTGGGCGTGGTCCCGAGCGAGGTCGCGGCCCAGTGGCCTTACGAGTCGCTGAAGGCGCAGGCGGTCCTTGCCCGCACGCAGGCCATTATACGCCGCGCAAGAGGCGGCACGCATAAGGCTGACGGGTACCACATGTGCGACGGAGAGCATTGCCAGGCTTATAAAGGCGTTATGACCGAGGCCAACACCACCGACAGGGCGGTGCTGGAGACGGAAGGAGAGCTGCTGACTTATCACGCCAAGCCGGCCTACACTTTCTACCACTCAAATTGCGGCGGCTATATCCAGGCCTCGTCGGAAGTGACTGGCTGGGGCGACTCACCGTATCTCACCACGCACCAGGATCTGCCGCCCGATATTGCCAGGCCTATTGATTCTCCCTGGAAGTTCCACCAGTGGATAACCGGTGATCCGCCCGCCAACTGCAATTATCCGGGCCGGGTGCGCGCCGCAGAATTCCGCTGGGTCCGCATCATCAAGCAGAAGGACATGGAATTCCGCATAAACAAAAACTACAATATCGGAACGCTGCTGGACCTGATCGCCCTGAAACGCAGCCCGTCGGGGAATGTTAATTCCCTGAAGCTGGTAGGCTCTAAAAAAACCGTCATCGTTGAACGCGAACATCTCATCCGTAATATTCTGGGCTTCAGCTCTATAAAGAGCACGCTGTTCTTTATAGAAGTAAACCGCTTCAAGAACGGGAAGGTGCGGAACTATTGGATCTACGGCGGGGGCTGGGGTCACGGCATCGGAATGTGCCAGTCCGGCGCTGCCGGCATGGCCGGGAAATACGGCAAAAGTTACCGCGAAATAATAGAGTTCTACTTCCCCGGCACAAAAATTAAAAAAATTAAATACGTTAAAAAAAAGTCCGCGGCGCCGCAGCAAACCCGGCGGCCTGCGGCGACGACCGCCGCAACGCCCCCCCTTCAGACGCCGGGTTAAACTGAATCCTGCAGCTCAATATGGATTTCATTTGGGGAATCTTGGCACAGAATTATTCTGCGGGATTCCCCGGGAGAAAAAGAAAAGGCCCTTTGAACTAAAGGGCCTTCGCTCACGAACTACAAGCGGACGAATTATTTCCGTTTCGCTTTCTTCGCGACTTTCTTCGCGACTTTCTTTACGGCTTTCTTCACCGCTTTTTTAGCTTTCTTTGCCATTGTTGTCTCCTTTACTTTTTAACACTGCTTATTGAGTTTACATCATGCATAAAAAAAATGCAATAGTTTTTTTATTTTTTATTTTATTTATTTCCCTCATTTTTATTTTAAAAAATCCGGGCCGAAGAAAAAGTCTCCGGCCCGGATCTTACGCCTGCCGCTCCGCCGCGCTTATTTAACTTCCCACGCGTCCGGGCCAGACAGAAGCGACTCCAGTTCATTATCTTTCGTATCGCCTATCGCCGCCACCTGTCCGTAATAAAGTTCCTCGTACGACGGCTTCTGCGTCGCCCGGAACACACCGAGCGGGATTGGGAATTCAGGAGCCTGGAAGCCGCTTATCAGGTAGGCCATCTCCGCGTTAGTCTCGTCATAAACGGCCACCTCGTCCGGAACGGCCCCGGCCTTAAACTCCAATATCTCAGGCCTGAAGTTGTTAAAAGCTATGCCTTTATCTTTGTTCTTTCCGAAGACCAGCGGCTTGCCGTGCGTCACCCTTAGCACAGAGTCCTCTTTATTCTCCGGATCCTTGAGGGCGTCAAATTCTTTGTCGGTAAATGGCACGCATTTCTGCAGGATCTCCACGAACGTAGTGCCTTTATGTTTGGCGGCGCGCTCCAGTATGGCGGTGGTTCCGGCCATATCGGTGTCTATGCCGCGCGCGACAAAAGTGCAGTCAAGGCCGATGGCGAACCGCGCCGGATTAAACGGAAAATCTATCGTGCCCATGGGCGAAGATTTGGTCTTAGCTCCCAACTGCGTGGTGGGGCTGGCCTGGCCCTTGGTCAGCGCATAGATGCGGTTATTGAACAGCACTATCTTCAGGCCGATGTTGCGGCGGATGGAATGCATGGTGTGGTTGCCGCCGATGGAAAGGCCGTCCCCGTCGCCGGTAATGACCCATACGGCCAGCTCAGGGTTAGAAAGTTTTACGCCCGTGGCGATAGCGCAGGCGCGGCCGTGTATGGAATGAAAGCCGTAGGTGTTTACATAATACGGGAATCGGCTTGAGCAGCCGATGCCTGAAACCACCACGTACTTTTCGTGCGGCAGGCCCATGCCGGCCATAACCTTCTGCAGCTGGTTCAGTATGGCAAAGTCGCCGCAGCCGGGACACCACTTGACCGGGAGGGTGGAGGCAAAATCTTTAGCGGTAAGTTTAGCGTTTTCCATTTTTTAATTTCCCCTCAGGATTTCTTTTATCTTGCCCAGAACTTCCTCGGCGTTCAGCGGCTGGCCCTGCACCTTGTTTAATCCTATTGGCTCAAGCGCGTAAGCCGAGCGCAGCATCATCCTGAACTGTCCTGTGTTCTCCTCCGGCACAAGCACCTTGCGAAAGCGCCTCATGATGGTGCCAAGGTCCGCCGGGAGCGGATTAACGAACTTGATGTGTATGGCCGAGACGTTAAGCCCGGTCTTGCGGGCCTCGCTCACGGCCTGGGTTATGGCTCCGAAGGTAGAGCCCCAGCCGACCACCAGCAATTCGCCTTCTGCTGCGCCGTATATCTTTGTCGGAGGTATCTCCCTGACCACGCGCGCAACTTTCTCATCGCGGATCTTCGTCATCCTCTCGTGGTTCTCGGCGTCATAGCTTATGGCGCCTGAATTTTCCGCCTTCTCCAGACCGCCGGTGCGGTGCTCATAACCTTTCATGCCGGGGCTGGCCCAGGGACGGCCAAGAGTGTCGCTGTCGCGCATATACGGCTTAAAGTCTTCAGGGCGCGGCATGGGCGGCAGCTCAAACTTCGGCAAATCGCCGAGCTTCGGAATCCTGAACGGCTCGGAGCCGTTAGACAAATAGGAGTTGGAAAGGACTATAACCGGCGTCATGTATTTTACGGCTATACGCGCGGCCTCCAGCGTGGTGGTGAAGCAGTCGGCCGGGCTTGATGCGGCCATAACCACCAGAGGCGACTCACCGTGGCGGCCGTATACGGCTTGAAGCAGATCCGACTGCTCGGTCTTGGTGGGCAGACCGGTGGACGGCCCGCCGCGCTGGACATTAACAACGACCAGCGGCAGCTCAGCGATCACGGCAAGGCCGAGCGCCTCGATCTTAAGCGAGAGACCGGGGCCACTGGTGCCGGTAGCCGCCATACAGCCGGCAAAGGACGCGCCGATGGAGGCGCAGGCGGCCGCGATCTCGTCTTCGGCCTGGTAAACGACTACATCGTTTGCCTTATGTTTGGCCAGCGTGTGAAGGATCTCGGAAGCCGGAGTTATGGGATAAGAGCCGTAGAAAAGTTTGCGCTTCAGCAGCTTCGCCGCCGTGATAAGGGCGTAGGCCGCGGCCTCGTTGCCGGTCAGGTTTCGGTATTTGCCCGGAGTTACGGGGCTCTTCTTTATCTGGAAGCGCGCGTCGAATATTTCGGTTGCGTCCGCGTAGTTGCGGCCGGCTGTCAGCACGTTAATGTTGGCCTCGGCCAGCTCGGGAGTTTTTTTGAACTTTGTCTTTATCCAGTTGACCGTCGGCGCTAAAGGCAGCCCATACATCCAGTACATAATGCCCAGCATATAAAAATTTTTGCATTTCGCGATCTGGGATTTTGCGAGCTTAGAGTCTTTCAGCGCGCTTTCGGTCAGGGCGGTGACAGGGATGGCAATGACGCGATAATTTGAAAGAGTGTCGTCTTCCAGAGGATTGGCCGCGTACCCGGCTTTCTCCAGCGCGGCGGGCGTGAAGGCGTCAGAGTTGGTGATAATTACCGAGCCCTTATCTATATTCCTTATATTAACCGCCAGGGCCGCGGGATTCATCACAATCAGCACGTTCGGCTTGTTGCCCGGGGTCAGAACGGATTCATCGCCGAAACTTATCTGAAAACCGCTCACCCCGCCGAGCGATCCCGCCGGGGCGCGGATCTCGGCCGGATAGTCCGGCAAGGTGCTCAGATCATTGCCCGAAATGGCGGTGGCGTTGGCAAACTGGCTTCCGACCAGCTGTATCCCGTCGCCGGAATCACCCGCGAACCGTATGGTTACCGAGTCCAACTCGCTGACCTTTATATTCTTGGAGGATTTCATCATCCGGAGGCACCTCTTAAATGATAGTGGATAGTATTTAATGAATAGTGATCAGCGGTGGAAAATTACTTTCGGTTACCGACCACTGGCCGCTGTTCACGAACCCCTACTGATTATGGACTGGACTTACCTGTTCAAATTATACTACAAAATATATTATGAAACTTCTTGAATACGAGGGCAAGGACATATTTGAAACTTATAAGATACCGGTCCAGGCCAGGTTCGGCGTGGTCAGGATAGGAGACAGCGCGGAAAAAGTGAAGCTGGAGGGCCCTGGGCCCTGGGTCGTTAAGGCCCAGGTATTGACAGGGGGCCGCGGCAAGGCCGGCGGAGTTAAAATAGCCTCCACAAAAGAAGAGGCCCACGCTTACATACAGAATATGCTGGGCATGAAAATAATCACCCACCAGACTCAGGGCCTGGCTCTCACGGTTGAGGAAGTGTTGGTGGAAGCCGCCTGCGCGCCCGAGCGCGAGATATACATCTCCGTCGTCCTTGACCGCAAGACGGCTACGCCGATGATAATAGCCTCAGCTGAAGGCGGCATGTCCATAGAGGACCTGGCCCGCACAAAACCGGAATGTATCATAAAATTGCCGGTAGACATCAGCACCGGGCTGCTGGACTTCCAGGCCCGGGAACTGGCCTTCGCCCTGAAGATCCCCAAAGAACATTTCCGTGAGTTCATCGCCGTGGCCAAGGCCATCGTCACGGTGTTTGTGGATTACGACGCCAACCTTGTGGAAATAAATCCGCTGGCGATCACCAAGGACGGAAAGCTGGTGGCAGTGGACGCCAAGATCGTCACTGATGACAATGCTCTTTTCCGCCATAAAGATCTGGAAGCCAAATCCGACCACGAAGCTTCCGAAATAGAACGGGAAGCCAAGGCTATCGGCATCAATTATATCGGCCTGGACGGATCCATAGGCTGCATGGTGAACGGCGCCGGCCTCGCAATGGCTACGCTGGACACGGTGAAACTCGCCGGCGGGTCCGCGGCCAACTTCCTGGATGTAGGCGGCGGAGCGAATGTTGAGCAGATCACCAAAGCCTTCCAGATAATTCTGAAGGACGCAAAAGTTCGCACCGTCCTGGTAAACATCTTCGGCGGTATTATGAAGTGCGACAACATCGCCCTGGGAATAGTGGAAGCGACTAAAAAAATTAAGCTAAATGTGCCGCTGATCGTGCGCCTTGAAGGGACCAATGTCAAAGAAGGCAAAAAAATTTTAAAAACCTCCGGGATCAAGATTGAACAGGCCGATTCCCTGTGGGAAGCCGCCCAGAAAGCGGTGAAAGCGGCCAAGGGATAGGGGACAGGGTAGAGGGTATACGGGGGTATAGGGTGAAGAAGCAATAATTTCCTTACCCTAAACCCTGCCCGCCAAACAACCGGCGGGTCCGCCTCGGGCGGAAACCCTAAACCCTATACCCTGTTTTACAAGGAGACAGACAATGTCCATAATTTTAAATAAAAAATCCAGACTGGTGGTTCACGGCATGACCGGGGCTCAGGGCTCCTTCCACTCCCAGCAGTGCATAGAGTACGGCTCAAATATAGTGGCAGGCCTGACTCCCGGAAAAGGCGGAACAAAACACCTGGATACGCCCATATTCGATACTGTCAGGGACGCGGTCAGGGAGACCGGGGCCGACGCCTCCTTAATTTTCGTGCCGCCCCCCTTCGCGGCCGACTCGATCCTTGAAGCCGCCGAGGCGGGCATCAAAGTGATCATCGCCATCACCGAGGGCATACCGGTGCTGGACATGGTGCGGGTTAAGCGGCACCTCCGCCGCCTGGAACTGGAAGGCCGCGGCGTCACGCTGGTCGGGCCCAACTGCCCCGGCGTCATAACGCCCGGCGAATGCAAGGCCGGTATCATGCCCGGCTATATCCACAAAAAGGGAAATGTCGGCATCGTCTCGCGCTCAGGCACGCTCACCTACGAGGCGGTCTGGCAGTTGACCAGCCAGGGCCTCGGCCAATCCACCGTGGTCGGCATAGGCGGCGATCCCGTGCAGGGCGTAAATTTTGTGGACGTTCTTAAAATGTTCGAGGACGACAAAGACACCCACTCCGTAGTGATGATCGGGGAAATAGGCGGCTCCGCCGAGGAAGACGCGGCCCGCTATATAAAAGCCCATATGACCAAACCGGTCTTCTCCTTCGTGGCCGGCAAGACCGCCCCTCCCGGACGCCGCATGGGGCACGCCGGGGCCATCGTAGAAGGAGCCTCAGGGACTCACGCCTCCAAAGTTGAGGCTCTCGCGGCCGCCGGGGTCACCGTGGTTGAAAATCTCTCCCTGATGGGCGAGACCGTCGCGCTTAAGACAAAGGTTAAAGCTGGGAAAAAATAATCTTCAAGCGTCCCAGGACAGAAACCGGAATATGATAAAACGCTACAATCTGGAAAAAAATCAGCTGGTGCAGACCGAGGCGGAAACACCGCTGGTTTGGCTGCTTATAGATCCCACCGAGGACGAAAAAAAATGGGTCGTAAACAACTTTAATCTTGACGATCACAACCTCGCCTCAGCCTTTGATCCGGAAGAGCCGGCCCGGATGGAATTTGAGCCGGACCATCTGGAAATAATATTTAAGCGCCCCAAGAACTATTCCTCCAAGGGCCAGTTCCTGTTCAAAGTCTCGTCAATGGGTTTATTTCTGTTCAAGGACAAGCTGATAATCGCCATCTCTGAAGATTTAAATCTCTTCTCCGGCAAATATTTTAAGAACGTAACCGGCATAAAGGAAATATTTCTTAAACTTATCTACAATTCCATCTTCCACTTTATGGAGCATTTAAAGGTTATCAACATGATAGCCGATGAGATAGAGCATAAAATAAATTCCTCCATGGAAAACAAGCATCTCCTGAATCTTTTTACGCTGGAGAAAAGTCTGGTGTATTACCTGAACGCGACAAATTCCAACACATACGCCATTGACCGCCTCAAGCACAATAGCGAGAAAATAGGCTTTTCACAGCGCGGCGTGGAATTTCTGGATGATATAATAATCGAAAACAACCAGTGCTCGCGCCAGGCCGAAATCTACTCCAACATCCTGGCAGGCCTGATGGACGCCCGGGCTTCTATCGTCAGCAACAACCTTAATGTGATGATGAAGAACCTTAACGCCGTCGTCATCGCGGTGGCGGTGCCGAGCTTCTTCGCCGGAGTCGGCGGAATGTCCGAACTCTGCACAGTTACAGGGATCGCAAACCCCCGACTAGCCTTTCTGGCCTTTGTGGGCGTAATGGCTGTTATCGGCTTGATAACCTACTGGGTCATAAAACGGATAGAAAAACACTAAACAGCAGGGGATAGGGTAAGAGGGATTAGGGGTTAGGGTAAAGTTGAAGGAATAAATAACTCCTGACCTGTACCCTGAACCCTGTACCCTAAACCCTATATTTATGCCTAAAGTATTTATCATCTCCCTGGGTTGCCCAAAAAATCTGACCGACGCGGAAGTTATGGCCGGCCAGCTTGCCGCGGCGGGTTTTGAGCTGACCGCGGACGAGACCCAGGCCGACATCGCTCTGATAAACACCTGCGCTTTCCTCAGTTCCGCCGTAAAAGAGTCTGAAGCGGAAATCAGGCGCTTTATCTCTCTCAAGGAACGCGGCAAAATATCCAAAATAGCCGTCACCGGCTGCCTGGTGGAGCGCGAGAAACGCCTGTTGCTGGAGAAATTCCCGCAGATAGACGCGGTGGTGGGAATAAACGCGCTGGAGCGCATAAATTCCGCCCTTACCGGAAAAACTAATTATATCCTGCCTGCCACGGCGCCGCTGACCGCGCCAAAACTTAAGGCGCGCCTCACGGCGCCCCATACCGCCTACTTAAAGATCGCCGACGGCTGTGATAACCGCTGCGCCTACTGCGCTATCCCGATGATACGCGGGCGCTTCAGATCCAAAACGCTGGAAGAAGTCGTGGCGGAGGCCGGAAGCCTGGTAGCCTCCGGCGCGCGGGAAATATCAATAATCGCACAGGACACCACTTCATACGGCATAGACCTCTACGGCCGGGTAAAACTTTACGAACTATTAAAAGAACTGGTAAAGCTGGACGGCCTGGACTGGCTGCGGCTTATGTATGTCTATCCCGAAAAACTGTCTTTGAAGATACTGAAACTGATGCGCGACGAGAGCAAGATTTGCCATTATCTGGATATGCCGCTTCAGCACATCTCGGATAATGTGCTGGGCAAAATGAACCGCCGCTCCACCGAAAAATCAATAAGGGCCAAAATCTCGTCGATAAGAAGTATCGTGCCGGACATCGCCCTGCGGACGAACTTTATCGTGGGTTTCCCCGGAGAAACGGAAAAGGACTTTCAGAAATTAAGTTCATTCGTCGCCGAAACAGGCTTAGATAATGTGGGCGTTTTCGCCTATTCGCGCGAGCCGGGGACTCCGGCCGCTGGCCTGCAGGGGCAGGTACAGGAAACGATTAAGCTCGCGCGCATGAACGAACTGATAAGCGTCCAAAGCCGGATAATAGATAAAAAGAACGCTGACCTAATCGGAAAAACCGTGGAAGTCCTGATGGATTCTCCCGCTTTTGGCCGCACCCGCCGCGACGCGCCGGAGATAGACGGGCGGATAGAGGTCACAAACAGCGCCATACGCCATATGCCATACGCCATACGCAGAAAAAACCAAAAAGCTTATAGCCTAAAGCCTATGGCCTATGGCAGCGCAGAAGCACATCCAACGCTTAAGGCCGGGAAATTTGTGGATGTTAAAATAACCGGCGCTACGGGGTATCTGCGGCGCGGCACGGTCATTCAGTAAAAGGAGCGACTACATGAAAGCCAGAAATTTGGCCGTAATGCTGACGGATATAAAAGGGTTCACGGATCAAACCTCACGGAAATCGCGCGCCCAGATAAAAGAGCTTCTGATAAAACACAATGAGCTTGTCCTGCCTGCCATAGAGAAATACCACGGCCATGTAGTCAAGACCATAGGTGACGCCTTTCTGGTCACTTTTGAGAGCTCCACGGACGCCGTGCTCTGCGGCACTTCGATCCAGGATGCGCTCCTCGCCTTCAATAAGGATAGGCCGCAGGATGACCGCATAGATATACGCATAGCCATAAACGCGGGCGAGGTGTCCATCGCGGAGGACGGAGATATTTTCGGCGACGCCGTGAATATCACGTCAAGAATAGAAGGCATAGCGGAGGCGGGCGAGGTTTTCTTCACCGAATCGGTTTACCTTTCAATGAATAAGAACGAGGTTCCCTCAAGCGAGATAGGCTACCGGCAGTTTAAGGGTATATCCGATAAAATTAAAGTTTACAAAGTCCTTAGAGAAGATCCGGTAAGCCCCGACAGCCCGGCCGACGCGGCTTACGCGGGAGAAAAATCCGATCGGGAGACGGCGAAGGAGGCCGGCGCCGCGCCAAAGCCGGAGACGAAATCCGGCGAAGAAGAAATTTTTCAGCGCCATCAGTGGTTTTCAGGCTGGATGTCTAAAATTCTGCGCAAATTCGGACTTGTGGGCAATGTGGATATAGAAGGTGAGGGCAGAAACGGCCCGCGAAAAATAAAAATAGACAACGGCGAAATACACGTGACAGGAAGCGGGAAAGAGATTCACATAACCGCCGCCGGCGTCAAGATCCGCAATCTTTCCAAGAGCGAAGAACAGCCCGAATCACCTAAAAGCAAATAGCGCCCCTCGCTCCTTTCAAAAGAAAAGGCCCGCCTGATGGCGGGCCTTTTACGCGTTTTACTCAGAACTGCTTACAGGCTTTTGCTGCGGCAGGTAAAATCAACTTTAAAGCGTTCGTGATACCCGTCCCAGTCAAAGGCATCGGTATACGTCCCTTTAACTTCGGTCTGGTTTCCCAAATAGAGCTCTTCGAGACCGGCGGATGGGAAGGTGAAAAAAGAATACTGGTCACCAGGAGGGGCGAAATCTATAATAATATTTTTTGCTTCATCCAGATGAATTGCCCCGGACACCGGTTTATCGCCGCCTAGATACAAAGGCATCTTATTGAGCGACGTGAGCGTTACGGATTTAAGAGTATCGTCCTGGCACCAGCTGGAGTCGTTAACCGGCGGCATTATATCGTAGCACCGGATTTTTTCGCAATACAAGGCGTCGGGCATAAGCTTTCCAGTGTTGTTTTGCCGGGCGAATTCCTTCTCTCCCGGCTTTTCATCCGTCACCGCGGGCTCACGTACCACCGGTATGGAAACATCGGAGTTAACGCTCGGCTTGGCAAAAGACAACTCGCGGGCCGCTTCCATATCCCCGGCACTGGAATTAAGAACACCGCCGCTAAGCGCCATAACAACAACCGACACTGCTTTTAAAAAAAGCTTCATGCTTTTCCTCCTGATTATAACCGGCGGCATTTTCAAAAGCCGCTACTTATATGTTAATTTATTTTTTGGATTTCAATAAGAGTCTTAAGGGCAATCATTCACACTTAAAAGGCCCAGGCCGGAATAGGCCTTATGGTTTACGGCTGCCTAAAAAATTGGAGGCACAGCGGGGTGCGGGGTCCTGCCAGTCATGGGGCCCATCGGGCCTGCGGCCGGCCCGGCGACTTCGCGCCGGTTCCTCCTCGGTCCGATCCAACCCATGTCTGTCACCCATTATACCCCGCCGTACTTGAGATTTTTTAGGGAGATGTGCTTTTGTGATTAGGTGTTTATTGTACAGAATAGTTGGAACATCTTTTTACCGTAAGGGTGCAATGACCAGCGGGCTGGTTAACCTGAAAACTTTAGTCGAAGTTTTCAGGTTAGTACAATCCCTTCGCCTTTAATTCTTCGTCGGTCATGCCGAAGTGGTGGGCGATCTCATGCATCACCACGTGCCGCACTTCACCCTCCAGCTCCTCAGGATCATGGCACTGCGCCTCTATGTTCTTCTGAAAAATAGTTATTTTATCGGGCATGGCCCCGCTGTAATAAGTCCCCCTGTCCAGGAGCGGAACACCCTCGTACAGCCCAAGCAAGCCACGGCCGAATCTGCGCTCCTGCGCCCGGTCCGGGGAGCCGGCAACCACCACAACGATATTCTGCATTTTGTTTTTAAAAAACTTCGGCAGGCCCTTCACGGCCTTATCCGCCAGTTTCTCGAATTCTTCAGAGGTCATATGTCAGCGCGGCAGAGCGGCAGCAAGACAGCACGACAGGTGCCGGTTTTAGAGTAAACCGGGACGCTATTTTGAGATGAAATATATTCCGCAGGAGATCAGGGCCGTGCCGACAAATTTACTGGCGGTAAAGGTCTCTCCCAGGAAGAGGTATACCAGAACAAAAGTTACGAAAGGATAAGTTGAACTCAAGGGAACGATCCTGGACGCCTCGCCCGAGGACATGGCACGGAGATAGAAAAACACACCCCCCATTGTGACTATCACGCTGGACAGAATGAACGCCGACGCCAGTTTATGAGACCCCAAAAGCGCGTCCCTGGTGGGGATAAATTTCCAAAGCAGGAAAGGGATGAACAAGACCAGCATGAAGAATGTCCTGAGATAAAAAGCCGAAGACGGGGCGATGTATTTGAGCGTCATTTTGTCAAAAAAAGCGCCGGCCCCCCATGAGAGGATAGCTAAAATAAGAAATATTATCGTTGATGAATCCATAAAGGCAGTACGACAGAAACCGTGAAGCGGGAAGCGTAAAGAGGAAAGAGTAACCCAGTATTGTGTTTTCCGGTTTACGGCTTACTCTTCCCGCTTTCCGCTTTACGATTTACGGCCACTCCTACGGCGGGGGCAGCGGACCGGGCAGTGCAAATTCGCTGAACGGTTTCTTGAGATAGGCGTCTATGGCCTCATAGAAGCCCCATTCGTCCTGGTAAGTGCGTGCCTCTTTATAAAGCTCCACGGCTTTCGCCCGTTCGCCCTTCAGGTCTAAAGTATTCCCCACCCTGACCAGCGCCCAGACGGCCCAGCGCGCGGGGTGAGCTTTGGGATCCTCTTTGAGCGTGGCGGCGGCTTTCTGAAAATATATCAAAGCCTCGCCGTAATTCTTCTCCACCAGATATGTGGCCCCTATGGCTGTGAGAATGCGGGGCAGGTAATTCTTCCGGTAAGCTGGCACGCCAGTCTCCACACGCTTTAAATATTCCAGCGCCTCCGCACGGGTCGCTTCGTATTGTTTGTCTTCAAACAACGACACTATCTGCACAAAATGCATCTGGGGGTGGAGGGGGTAAAGCTTGCGGAGCTCTGCGGACCATTTGACGGCGGTCTTCGGATCCCTGAACTGGTTGCCGGGCTCCGTGAAAATTTCTATGAGCAGAAGTTCAGCGGCCAGAGAGTTAAAATAGCCCTTTTCCTTGCAAAGTTTAAGATACTCCACTCCCTGTTTGGCATCTCCACTCAGGAAAAATCTGGCCAGTATTTTTATCACGCCCGACAATGTTCCGGCGTAATACTCATACATCCCCAGCCCCAGATAGGCATCATATACTTCCGGATCCACTTTCAGCGATTTGCGGGTGTTTGAGATGGCTTTTTTGCCGTCAAAATAGGCTTTTATCCAGCGGTGCTGCATTACGGCCAGCCGCGCACGCAGGCCGTACATCCCGCCCATGCACATATAAGCGTTGGCGTCGTTGGGATGTTTTTTTATCCAGGCCAGCGCGATCTTAATGGCGTCGTCGGTCAACGCACCGTATTCCTGCGAGAGCTTAGGGTTTGATTCGTCTTCCAGGTATTCCAGCTCCGCCCACTTGGTCATTGCGATACCGAAATGAGGAAAGGGATGATCCGGATATTTCAGCACCGCCAGCTCAAAGTTTTTTTTAGCCTCGGGCAGATCCACGGCGTAAATGGAATCTATTCCATTTTTGGATAACAACCTGAGTTCGTCCGGAAGGGGCTCGGATGTTACCGCGGCGGCCTGCAGATTTACGGCTAAAAAGGAGAAAATAGCCAGGACTATAATTTTTTTCATAAAGTTACAGGCCAAAAGCTTCACCCTATCTTATCAACCCCCATATATTTCCTGAGAACCTGGGGTACCGTCACGGATCCGTCCTCCTCCTGATAGTTTTCCAGTATCGCCGCGAAAGTTCGGCCAACTGCCAGCCCGGAACCGTTCAGCGTGTGGACGAACTCGGTCTTTTTCCCGTCCGCGCGCTTAAAGCGGGCATTCATGCGGCGGGCCTGAAAATCCGTGCAGTTGGAGCACGACGATATTTCCCTGAATTTATTTTCGCCCGGCATCCAGACTTCAAGATCGTAAGTAATAGCTGAACCGAACCCAAGATCGCCTGTGCAAAGCTCAAGCACCCTGTAGGGTATCTTAAGCAGTTGAAGGATCTTCTCAGCGTCGGCGCGCAACTTCAAAAGGGCTTCCATGGAATCTTCCGGCCTGGTTATCCAGACCAATTCCACTTTATTAAACTGGTGGTTGCGGATAAGCCCGCGCGTGTCCTTACCGTAAGAACCGGCCTCCTGGCGGAAACAGGCGGTGCTTGCGGTGAATTTCTGCGGCAGAGACTCTTCCTTCAGAATCTCGCCCCGGCATAGATTTGTGAGCGGGACTTCAGCCGTGGGGATGAGATAAAGCGGCGGCTCGGCGGCCACTTTGTAAAGATCTTCTTCGAATTTTGGGAGCTGACCGGTTCCGGTCATACTCTCCGCGTTGACGAGAAAAGGCGGGAATATCTCGGTATAACCGTGTTCGAGGGTGTGCGTATCCAGCATCAGCTGGGTTATAGCTCTCTCCAGGCGCGCGCCGAGACCCTTTAGAAGCGCGAAGCGCGAACCGGAAAGCTTGGTGGCCGCGGCAAAATCCAGTATACCCACGCCCTCGCCTACGGCATGGTGATCCAGCGGCTTAAAAGAGAACTCACGCTTACCGCTCGAATCTTCGTACACCACCTTATTATCCTGGGGTCCGCCGCCCTGCGGAACTTTCTCGGCCGGCAGGTTGGGGATGCCCAGAAGGAGATCGTTCAGTTCTCGCTCCAGCGCGGCTAAACGCTCTTCCTTGGACTTGATGGCTTCTTTTATTTCATTAGCTTCAGCCATTACCGCGGCGGCTTCGGCCTCTTTTTTGGCTATTTTAAATTCCTGTATTTTTTTGGAAACATCATTGCGCCTGGAACGCAGGGCCTCGGTCTCTGTCAGGATATCCCGGTAAGCCCCGTCCGTCTCTATGACTTTTTCCAAAGCCGGCAGATAACGCCCGCCACGGGAGCCAAGGCCGGCTCTGGCTTTTTCCTGGTTTAAGCGTATGAACTTGATGTCAAGCATATAAGATAGGTGCCTAGAGGATTGAATGACCGGGGATTGGCTATTAAAGGAACTTCCCTTATTCCGAAAGCTGGTCCTCTAGTCTTCCAATCCTCTATTATTACGGTTTTTTGATACTTATGACCGCTTCTTTCATTATACTGGAGGGCTCGTCCGCCAGCCTTGGGTCCAGCATGACCTGAAGCTTAAGCGCGTCAACCCAAAAACCGGTGTTGTTTAGTTTCTTAAGCTGTTCGTTAAGCACGAAATGTATCAGTTTGGCATCATACACTCCGCCAGCCGGGATCCTGGACACGCGAAGCTCCTCCACCCGGAACGGCACAGCCCAGAAACCGGCGTCAGCCGCGTCGGCAAGCTTCACGATATGCAAACTTAAAGCGCATCTGAGCACCAACCCTTCAATCGGCTTGGCGGAAGAATTCTGGATATTAACCAGGGCGCGGAACTTGTTCAGATATTTCTGGTACGGCTCAAGTTTTAGTTCAAGTATTGGTTCAAAGGGCAGCTTGGCTTTTCCCTCTACGCGCGAGACCTGCCAGTCTATTTTATTTATCCGGACCTGAGCCTGAAGCGGCGCGCTAAAGAACGGCACGACCGAAACCATCAGCAAAATAGCGGCAAATCCGGATTTATTAATCATAGATGTTTATCCTTCTCTTCGGTAGCCAAAAGTTCCCGCGCCAACTTCTCCGGGATCAGGCCAAAAACTTCGCTTCTGGTAACGCTCTCGCCACATTTTAAATCCAGCTTCACCTTTACGATATGGCAGCTCTGCCTGATATCTACGGCCGCGCTCATGGCCGTAAGAAGGCGTTGCGGCTGGCCACTGAGACACTCGGGCGCGGACGGCATAAATACCCGCTTCAGAGTGTTGGAAAGCGCGCTGATAAAGGAATTAAGGATTATATTGCCCAGTTCGGAAAGAAGCATTTCCCCCGCTTGGGTCAGGACCGGGGATGCGGAAAAAGAGTAACCCAAGAAACACTTGGAAATGCGGGCCACATCACGCGGGTCGAATAAGATACCAGCGAAGAACGGCAGATCACCCTTCACTTCTAAATAAACGACCGTAGCTTCCACGTCTTGCAGACCCCGGTGGTTTATGGTTTCTTCCAGAGTTTCGGTTGAAACTTCCGCTCCGGCGATACTCCAGACTCCCGCCGAAACTCTTGAAAGTTTTCCCACGCATTTCTGAAGGCTGGCCACCGCTATGCGGCCGAGCATTTCATTCACATTTTCACTCATAGTTTTTAATTACGGAACTATATATGGCTCAGGGCTTCCTTAAACTCCTCATATGAAAAAGGTTTACGTATGACGGTTATGACGCCCTTATTGGAAAGCCTGCGGTCCAGTTCCGTCTGTTCTATGGCTGTTACAACAACCACCTTGATCTTTGGGTCTAACCCGCGCAGCACGTCAAGAATCTCCACGCCGGACCTCCCGGGGAGGATTAAGTCCAGGAAAACCACTTCCGGCTTAAGCGCGTTATAAGCATTTATGGCGCTTTCCGCGTCCCCGGCTTCGCCCACCACTTCGTGCCCCAGCTTAAGCAGTAGCGACTTTATGGTGTAGCGCATCAACGTGTTGTCTTCAACTATCAATGCCTTCATGACATCCTCCCCCCCTATAACTTAGTAATCCCTAATCCCCTTCCCTTTCAGCAGCAAGAGCAGGCGCATTTAGCCTTGGGAACTCCGGCCGCTTTTTTCCTGAGCATATCCGCAGCATTGGTCTTTTCCCATTCGAAGCCGGTCCGGCCGAAGTGGCCGTAAGCCGCGGTCTTCCTGAAGATAGGCGCGCGGAGCTTGAGATTTTTAATTATACCTTTAGGCGTGAAGTCAAAGCTCGCCTTCACTATAGCGGCAAGCTTCTCATCGGCCAGGACGCCGGTGCCGTGGGTGTCTACGTATAATCCCACCGGCTCAGCCACGCCTATGGCGTAAGCAACCTGCACTGTGCACTCTTTGGCCAGTTTGGCAGCTACGATGTTTTTGGCCACATAACGCGCCATATAAGCGGCGGAGCGGTCAACCTTTGTCGGATCCTTGCCGGAGAAGGCGCCGCCGCCGTGCGGGGCCACGCCGCCGTAAGTGTCCACGATTATTTTGCGGCCGGTCACGCCGGTATCAGACTGCGGTCCGCCCACCACAAATTTACCGGTAGGGTTGATGAGAAACTTGGTGTTCTTGTCTATCATCTTCCTGTCTATAACCGGCATAATGACGGCGTCTATGATCTCTTTTCTGGATCTCTCCGTGATCTGGTGGCCGGATTTATCCAGGATCTCTTCGGTATGCTGCGATGAGATCACAATGGTCTCTATGCGCGCTGGTTTTCCGTCGTGATATTCAACCGTGACCTGCGATTTGCCGTCGGGGCCGAGATAGGGAAGGATGCATTTTTTGCGGACCTCGGCGAGCCTCATGGCCAATTTTTGAGCGAGCATGAGCGGCAGGGGCATAAGTTCGGGCGTTTCGTCGGAGGCGTAGCCCACCATAAGGCCCTGGTCGCCGGCGCCGCCGGTGTCCACCCCCTGGGCGATATCCGGTGACTGCCGGCCGATCACATTGATCACCGCGCAAGTCTCATAATTGAAACCATATTTCGTGTGCGTATAACCTATATCCTTTATAACCTGGCGCGCCAGCGCGTCAACATCCACATAAGTCTTGGTGGTGATCTCTCCGCCCACGATAACCATGCCGCGCGTGATAAAAGTTTCACAGGCCACGCGCCCGGCGGGATCTTTTCTCATGATCTCGTCAAGCACCGCGTCCGAAATCTGATCGCACACTTTATCGGGATGCCCCTCGGTCACCGACTCCGAAGATACAAATCTCTTGCCTGTAAAGTTCATAGATTCCCTCCATTTAGTTTGGCCGTCTGACAGAGCCGGCCTGATGCGACACTTCCACAACCCCGGCGCGCAGCCGGATACCGCTGTTTTCTACCTCTGATTCATGAGCTTGGCCGCGAATTCAAGGAACTTTATCGTGTTTTCCCGGGATTCGGTCTCCGCGTAAGTCCTCAACAATGGCTCGGTGCCGGAAGGACGCACAAGCAGCCAGCAGTCATCCTCCAGGATGATCTTCAGGCCGTCGATGGTGTTCGTATCCAGCACCTTCCTGCCCAGGATAGTCTTGGGCAGTTTCTTTTTGAGCTTTACTGCGAAAGAATGTTTATTCGGTATCGCCTTTTCCAGTTTCAGGTCCCGACGGATAAAAGAGGATTTCCCGTAACGCGCCTCCACATCCTTGTATATATCGGAAACGGTACGCTTGGTCTTAACCGTCATTTCGATGAACATCAGCGCGGTAAGGATACCGTCGCGCTCCGGGATATTGCCTTTCCAGGCGTAGCCGCCGGATTCCTCCGCCCCGAACGAAACATCCTCGGAGATCATCTTCTCGGCTATGTATTTAAAACCGACAGGCGTTTCCTCAAACTGCAGGTTCGCCGCTTTGGCGATGCGCTTGGTCAGGTAGCCCATGGAGACGGTCTGGGCCACCTTGCCCTTCAAGCCGTTGCGCTTAAGCAGATACTCAAGGAGCATCGGCGCTATCTGGCAGGGGGTCATATAGACGCCCTTATCGCTGACCAGGGCGAACCGGTCTGCGTCGCCGTCCAGGGCGATTCCCATGACGGCCTTATTTTTCTTTACCGCGTCTATAAGCTCGGCCAGGTTGTTTTCCACAGGCTCCGGCGTGATGCCGCCGAACAGCGGATCGGCCGCCGCACGGATTTTAATAATATTCTTCGAGTTAAATATCTCATTGGCTATCTCAGCACCTGCACCATACATAAAATCCACGACCACGGGACCGGTCAGCTTTGAAAGTATCTGGGCCACCGGCACCCGGGACTTAAGATAATCCACATAGTCCTTTTTGAAAGACTTCCTGGGCGCGGGAACGACGGCGTTGCGCATAGGCACCGCTTTAGAAATATAATTCTCAAGCTCTGCCGTAACCGAGGGCGGAGCTGAACGGCCGTTCTGTTTTATCTTGACGCCGTTATAGAAGTACTTATTGTGGCTGGCTGTTATCATGACACCCAGCCCGAATTTTGAGGAGGTGAGCCAGCTCACAGCCTGCGTTGGCAGGGGAGAATCGGAAACCACACATACGATACCGTTTGCGGTGAGCACATCGGCAACCGCGGCCGCGAAACGGTCTGACATGAAGCGGCGGTCATAGCCGACTACAACATTGGGCTTTTCTGCCACGCGCATATTCTTATAGGCGATATAATCCGCCAGGCCCTGAGCTATCTTGCGCACGGCGTCATAAGTGAAGTCTCGTGAAATGACGCCCCTAAACCCGTCCGTGCCGAAAGTTATCTGGTTTGGATGCGAACTCATTAAATATCCTTTGCGGTAATTACCAAGATTGTCCAGGCTGAAGGCCGTCAAACCATCTGATGACTACAGGCCCCGGATGCCGTGTCGCGCCGCAACATTCATCAAGAAGCGCGACATAGCGAAATCGTGCTTGATTTTTACCTTATGCTCGCCCGCTTGTATATACTATTAAAAATTGAGAGTTTAGTCCAATTTTGCCCGATTCCCTAATCCTGGAAGCGGCAGATCACCGGCCAAATCTGAGGAAGTTGGAAAGCGTTTCCATTGAAAGCAGCAGCCCGTCAGTCAGCGCTTTAGCCGGCGTCTCAAGAAGTTCCGCGAGAGTAAGGACTTCATCCAGAGCTATAACCCTGCTTATGCCGTTCGCCGCGAATCTGCGCCTGTCTTTAAGACCGCAGGAGCCGCATACCAGAAGCGTCGGTTTTTTATGGCGCATGGCCAGCCGCGCGACCGCCACCGGCGCTTTGCCGTAGAAGCTCTGCTGGTCGAACCGTCCCTCCCCCGTGATAACGAGGTCCGACCTTTTTAATGCAGCCTCGAAACCCAGCCGCTCAAGCACGAAAGCGGCGCCGCTCACCAGTTCCGCCCCGAAAAAAGCGTGAAGTCCGGCTCCAAGCCCTCCGGCCGCCGCGCCGCCTTTTATATTTCTCACATCAAACCCAAGTTCCCGTTTAATTACGCGGGCGTAATGGACCAGCGCGCTCTCCATGACGGCGACCTCGGCCGGACCCGCGCCTTTCTGAGGGCCGTAAACAATAGCCGAACCGCGCGGCCCCGTCAACGGATTATCAACATCCGTCAAGGCCGTGATCTTTATTCCCGCCCGTCCAAGACCATTTGGTTTTAAAAAAGCAGGCGGCAATATTTTTTCAAGCTTAAGAAGTCCCCTGGCGCCGGGGGGCACCGGAGCGCCCGCCCTGTCCAGCAGTTTGAAACCGAAGCCAGCCGCGCAGCCAGCTCCACCGTCGTTCGAGGCGCTGCCGCCCAACCCGACCAGCGCCGACCGGGCGCCGGAGCGCGCGGCGGCCCGGATAAGGCGGCCCACGCCGAAAGTGGCTGCATCAAGGGGCGCAAGCTGGCTTTTGGACAAATATTTCAGCCCTGAAGCCTGCGCAATTTCTATAACAGCGGTATCTCCGGCCATAACCCACTTAGCGCGCACAGGCTTAAACACCGGCCCCGGAACAGTGAGCACCCTGAGACTGCCGTGTCCGTGGAACATAAAAGCTTCCAGCAGTCCGTCCCCGCCGTCCGACACAGGAAACAGCGTAATCTCCGCGCCCGGCAAAACAGCCCTGACAGCGCGCGCGATGGCCCGCGCCGCCGCCAAAGGCCCTAAAGTCCCTTTGAACGCGTTGGTCGCTATTAAAATCCGCATTTCTAAATGATAGAATAATGAGAGGCCGCCTAGCGAATGACGCTTGGCAAAAAGTGAACAGCGGACTTGAATGCTTTACTTATTCCCGCTTTACGACTTAAGAAAAACATGGAAGTTCCAAAACCAGAAATAGTTTATCGCTATAACACGGGGCTTTATATTAACCTTACCAACCGCTGTCCGACCGCCTGCGTCTTCTGCATAAAGAACAAATGGAAGATGGCCTACCGGGGGAGTAATCTGAACCTGGGCGGCGCGGAACCGGACGCGAAAACCGTTATATCGCTGATAAAAACGGAATGGGTGCTGGCGCCTTTTGACGAACTGGTTTTCTGCGGTTATGGCGAGCCTACCATGCGTCTGGATACGCTGATCTCCGTAGCCAAAGCCGTAAAAACCGGCGCCCTGGCCCCTGTACCGGCGGGCTTGCGCGTGCGCCTGAACACCAACGGCCTTGGCGGACTGGTGAATGGGACAGATATAGTTCCCCGGCTTAAAGGCCTGGTGGACGCGGTGCACGTAAGCCTCAATACTCCGGACCCTTTACAATGGCTGGCCATGATGCGGCCAAAACCGGAATATGAGCAAAAAGCTTTTACCAGCGTGCTTGAATTCGTGCGCGGCGCTTCCAGGGTCATACCGGAAACGGTTGTGACCGCCATAGACGGCGCCAGCGTGGATATTGTGAAATTTGAAGCCCTGGCCAAAGAACTTGGCGTTAAAACCAGAATACGGGCGAGGCTGGAAATATAAATATGATGGAAAAAAAATCCGTTCTGACGGCTATCGCGCTCGCGGCGCTGATCTTTGTCAGCGTTCCGACTGTCCTGTTCCATACGGCGCTTTCAAGATACATCAATTTTATGGACAACTGGGACGTGGCCGCCGTTCGCCCCTCGAGAAACGCCAAGATTCCGCCGATGCATCCCCGGACTTCGGCGCAGAGAGCGGACAACCCCCAGCCGGAATTACGCTTCGTAAAATTCACGGTAAAGATAGCCAACGCTAAAACGGTCAGGCTGGCCGGAGATTTCAACAAATGGAGCGTGGACTCGCTCGGGCTTATAAAGCGCGACACTAATATCTGGGGAACGATCGTGCCCCTGCCGCCCGGAACATACCAGTATCTCTACAGCATAGACGGCCAGCTGATGCTGGACCCCCTCAACCCCGACACAGCCATGCTAGGCGATAAAAAGGTTTCGGTTGTAACCGTGAAGTAGCGTTACGCTTGGACACACCATCCATCCTGAAATAATATGCCACGGATATTAACCCGAATACTGCAGTTCAGAATGATTCCCATAGAGAAATCAGGGGAACAAAATTATTCTGCAGGATTCCCCGCACAGCGGGCGGAGGGCCAAGCGCTATGCGCGACAGGCCCGACGGGGTGTATTCCTCCCGAAGGGCGCCCGCTATGCGGGCGGAAAACTTCACCGGAAGTTTTCGGGTTGATTTTAAACCTGATCTTGCTTATGTTCGCCAGCCCGCTGCGCGCCGGCACGGCGCCGCTCTGGATACCGCGCGAGCAGGCGCCGATAGACGACGTGATCGCGCGCCTTGAAGAGGACAAAGATCTTAAATTAACCGCGGCTCTCGGCGAGCTTCCCGCCCCGCTGGCGGAAAAAATAAAGGACCTTGAGTCCAAAGGACGCCTGGAACTGGCGGCAAGGCCGGCCGGCGATCCTCTTATTCCGCTTTTCTACTACGCCGGCCACGACACGGTAACTTGGCAGAATAAACCCTCCAGCGCCGCTTTTACCAACGACCCTTTTTTCATCGCTCTCAGAATGAGCGACGCCCGCGACTCTTACGCTAAAAATTTCAAGCGACCGCCTGCTGGGTTCACCTGCGCGCCGGGCGGAATAACGCCGGAATATATCCCCCTGGCTAAAGCGTTGGGGTTTAAGTGGCTGGCGGCAGGACCGCTTGTCTCAACGGCTCCGTTCGGCGTCATAAACGCCGAAGGCGTCACGATTATCCCCTTTTCCTTCGCCCCGGCCGAGGCCGCGCGGTCTGAAGCTCCGCGATTTCTGATCTTTGATGAAACGCTGGGCCTCTCCGGAGCGGATTCAAGGGCCGCTTTATTGAAGTTCCTTTCGGACGGAACGGCTCAGCCATACCTGACCGTGTCCGAGGCTCTTAAAAGCGCCGTCTCCACCTCTATGCCGGCGGCCCAGGCAGCGCAGCTCGCAGCCCCCTGGAGCGGGGACTACACGCCGTGGGCCGGATTGCCGGTGCAAGCTGGCGCGCTGACAGCTTTCGCCAGAACCCGGGCCGAACTAATGGATCACCTCAACACCAAGCAGGGCGATTATAAAGCCGCCAAGGCCGCCTTCGCGGAATACTTTTCCGTGGAATCCGGGCCAAAGCTGCTTAAGCTCGCCGACCCTGATCAGGAAGCGGCTAAAGAAACCGAAATAGAAATACAAGGCGCCCTGGTCAATGCTTACCGGCTGATGGAAAAAGCTCCGCCGGGCTGGCTTTTCTCCTCCTTATCCGACATGAAAGAGGAAGCGGAAAGCGCCGATAAGATAATCGTAAAAAAGAGCTCCGCCTCTTTCACGCTCGAAAACACGATCCGGCAGCCCCTGCCGCCCCACGGAGCGCCGGCCCCTGCTAAAGAAACGGACCCTTATAAACTCTGGAAACTGGCGCGGCTGGAAGTCTCGTGGACAGACAGCGATATAGTTTTTTCTTTCGCGCCGCTGGAAGCCGCGCGGCCCGCCGCTAACGCAGCCTTATCCGGAACCCGCTTTGACCTGTATATAGATATCAATAACCGACCGCGAGCCGGTTCCACCAAGCTCCTGAACGGCCGCTCCGGCAGGATATTCCCCGACAACGCCTGGGAATACGCGCTGGAAGCGTCCCCAAAAACTGCGACGCTCTACACCGCCACAGCCAAGGGCCCGCAGGAAACGGCGGCCTTAAAGACCGTTTTTGAAAACGGCGCCTTCACAGTGCGCGTACCAAGGACCGCGCTCCGTGGCAACCCGATGCTCTGGAGTTACTGCGCGTTCATGCTGTACACGCCCGATAATAAAACTTTCCCCATAGCCGACTTCCTGGCGGAAGACTTCTCCAACGGTTATTATTACGCCGTCCGGCCCGGGAAAAAATAGAAGCGGCGATCCCGATGACAGTGCGTTACATCCGCGAATTTGAATCTCGGGACTACAAGGAATATTCTAATGCAAAGAGACAGAATAATAGATTTCATTAACAACTATCTGGACTCCGGGAACATAAAGGACGCGTCCCAGAACGGGCTGCAGGTGGAAGGGAAGGCTGAAGTAAAAAAGATAGCGTTCGGCGTCTCAGCTTCGCTTGAGTTTTTAAAACGCGCGGCCGCGTCCGGCGCCGACATGGCGATCGTGCATCACGGCTTGCTCTGGGGCCGCTCGGAGCCTGTGAAGGGCCCTTTCAGAAAAAAACTGCAAACCCTGCTGGCGAGCGGCATGACGCTGGCCGCCTGGCATCTGCCGCTGGACAAACACCGGACATCGGGCAACAACGCCCGGATCCTTAATTTTTTAGGGGCCGGAAATTTGCGGCCTTTCGGGACTTATGACGGAGAAACCATCGGTTTCAAAGGCTCGTTCCGCCGGCCAAAAACCGCCTCCGAGGTGATAAAAACGCTCCAGAACGAACTTTCAGCCGATATACTATCTTTTAATTTCGGGACAAAGAAGATAAAAACAGTCGGCGTCATCAGCGGCGGCGGTCAGCGGATGTTCGACCAGGCCATAGCGGCCGGGCTGGACCTTTATATCACCGGCGAGGTTTCCGAATTTGTGCAGGAAATGGCGCGGGAACACGGCGCCAATTTTATCTCGGCCGGCCATTACAACACTGAAAAACCCGGCGTCTGGGCGCTAGAAAAACTTGCGCGCTCTAAATTTAAGGTAAAGACGGAATTCATAGACGTCCCGAACCCGGTATAGAATCAATGAAAACTAAATTATTTTTCTGCTTTCAGATTTTTTGCGCTTCGACGCTGGTAGGGTGTACCAGGTCGGAAATCAGGACGGTTAAAATTGCCGATGAAGTCTACAAAGAAGTGTCGCAGCGGGGCTTTGGAACAAGAAAGGCAGGCTTTTTGCCCGGGAATTTACGGGAAGAAGATTTTTCGGAAAAGCGACTTAAGAAGTATTCTCTTAAAACGCTTAATCTGCTATACAATGTCGCCGAAAGTCTTACTTTTTACTTCCCTGAAAACCAGAACTATATCGGATGGGAACAAAACACTTTTAATGAAAAAGTGCGGCGAAACAACTATACCGAGCATAATATTTCGGATATGCACTGGGCTTATATCAATACAAGAATGTTTGACAAGGCTGCGGAGATCCGTGAGCGGTTCCCCGCAGAGAATTACCCCGCTGTCCCCGAAGTGATAGCCATCGATACGGAAACCGCTACGACCAGGTGGCCCGTTTATGATATTTTTGAAGAAGGGAAAAGAATCGAACTTAAAGAACTCCATCTTGAAGCCGGGCCCAAAATAGTTGTTTCAATATCTGCGGGTTGCCCCATAGCCGAGCGCGCGATGAAAGCAATTTTGGCCGACCCCGAATTGGCCCCTGTATTTAAGAAGAATGGAGTATTACTAACGGTTAAGTTCGATGTTATGGGAGTTTTAAGATGGCGCGAGCAGTTTGATTTTCCCAATATATATATCGCCTATAAGGCAAGCCGGCTCCCGGAATTTAATTTCACCAGTTCACCATACTTTTACTTCATGAAAAACGGGAAAGTATTATCATCTATCGACGGCTGGGGGGAAAAGTGGCGCCAAGAGATATTAAATGGTTTTGAGACCGTTTCAATTTCAACATCCTCGTGGTAGTTCCTTAATCCTCAACCTTTATACTCTATTCTGGGAAGCAGCAGAACCGCAAAGGAAAGCGCCAGAACCGCCGAGGCGTTTAGCGCTATCGAGAACCCGATGGAGAATTTTTCCGCCAGCGCGCCGTTAAGCATGAAAGTCAGCGGCAGCACGGCGTAGGCCAGCGTGGTGAGCACCGCGAAGAAACGTCCCTTCATTGTTTCTGGCACGGTAGACTGGAACAGCGTCAGCGCGACCGCGTTGCCCGCCCCCAGCGCCGCTCCGGCGGCGAAAAGCAGCGCGCAGATAAGAGTTTTATTCACGGTGAAGTACAGCCCTCCGAAAGAAAGCCCCACCACCAGCAACGAAGCGAAGAACCACCCGTAAATATTTCCATACTCCTTTTTGAAGCTCAGGCCAACCGCCAGGGCGGCCGAGCCCAGGGCGAAAAAAGTCTCGAACACCGCAAGCCAGGTTACCGACTCGTTAAGCGTGAATCTGACTATCATGGGTATCAGGATCAGTATAGGCCCCACAAAAAAATTAAAAGCGGCGAAAGCAAGTATAAGCGCCCTGACCGGCTTATTGCCGAAGATATAAGCCAGCCCCCCGCGGAATTCATCCGCGAAGGTCGCTCCGCCGCGCGGCTCAGGAGTCAGCGGCGTTTTAACCATCCACACCGCCCCGAAAGAAACCAGATAAGAAGCGGCGTTAAAAAAGAAAGCCCCCGCCACTCCGGCCGCAGCCATCAGGATACTGCCCAAAGCCGAACCAGCGACGTTCGACAACTGCATAACCGAAGAGTCCGCCGCCACCGCGGCCGGCAGCTTTTCAGGAGAGGTGAGGCGCGCTATCGACGCGGCCACCGCGGATTCAAAAAGCGGTCCGAAAGCCGAGATCAAAAAACAAAGGGAATAAAGCCAGCCGAGCGTAAGCCGGTCCGCCCACAGGAATCCGGCCAGGACCAGCATCAGCGCCGCGCGCGCGGCGTCCGCCGCCAGCATCACGCGCCGCTTGTCGGAACGGTCGGCCAGCGTTCCCAGAAACGGGCCGAAAACAATGACAGGAATGACATTAACCGCCATTATAAGACCGAGGTGGAATCTGGAGTTCCCCCCCGCTTGCGTCAGAACCCACCAGGCTATGGCTATTGAAAAAAATTTATCGCCGACAGCCGAAACGACACGGCCGGCGAACAGCCGCCTGAAATCGGCGAAGAGAGCCAGCGGATGGTTTTTCAGTTCAGTGGTCAGGGCCGGCATTTAGCGGTTTTCTCCCTGCAAAGCTTTTTTATAGCGTTCTGGTACTTCAGAACCTCGGCAGTGACGCTGCTCTCTTCATGATAAACGGTATTGCTTTTGAGATAGCGCCTTATCTCCGCATCCAGCTCGGAAAGGCGGATCTCACCTTCAAGGACCGGCAGGACGATATTAACCGAATCAGCTGGCCTGAAGTATCTGTACTCCATGCCCGATAGCCAGATCGGATCCACCGCCTGCCTGCGCACCAGCACGGCCGCGCGGTAATCCCAGTAGATCACGGCCCATTCTTTTTTAGGCAGGTAAAAAAGATAGGCCGGGCGCCAGAGGATCACTTCGCGGCCGTCGGGCAGTTTGCGTTTGACAGTGATCTTGTTATTATCGGGCATAATGACCGCAAGGTCAAATTTATATTTATCAATAAAGCTCCTCCACAATTCCGGGGAAGCCCCCACGCTCATAGCCTCCTCAAGTTTCTCGTGGAAAAGATACCGCCCGTCTATAAAAACCTTATAGTCCGGATAAAGTTTATAGCCCAGAAATCCCCCCCAGCCCCAATAATTAAAAAGCCGCAGGCACGAGAGCCGGGCCTTATTGGCTGTGAGAAAATCCGAAAGCCCTTCTGAATATGATTCAAACAGGGTGGAGCCTCCGGTGTATCGGGGCCAGATCAAGGCGTTGTAGTAAAGTATCACGGCGACCATGGCCAGGGACTGAAGCGCGCGCAGCGAATATTTACGCACGCCTTCCGCCGCGCCCGGGCCAAGCATCGCCGCGGAATACGGCAACGCGGTCATCATGAAGAACGGGATATGTCTGGAATGATTGGACGAGACATAGGCGAAGAAGATAAGCGCCCCGAAATGCTCGTAAACTATCTCCCTGGTCCTGATAAAGCGCCACAGGAAAAGCCCGAAAACGCCGGCGAGGGTTATGATATATGGAGCCTGGTAAAGATTGGTCAGGTCAAAATTATTCCACTCCTGTATATACTCCTGCAGCAAACCGATATATTTCTGATGGTTGAGGATGACGCTGTATATCTTCCAGCCGTAAGGGTTAACGAGGCTGGCGGCCACGCCTATGGCGGCGTACTTCAGATACGCGCTATACCGCCCCGGCGTGAGGCCGGCGCTGCGGCCTTGTATGAAAGGCAGGGCCGCGCGGGCGAATCCTCCCAGGAAATAAATAGCCAGCAGCACCAGCCCGTACAGATAGCCGGCGTGCAGATTAGTCCAGACGGCGAAGAAAAGAGCGGTCAGCGCTCCGGCGCGGAAATTAAACCGGGGCGCGCCATACGCCCGCTCGCGCTCCAGCCTGTAAAGCAGCAAAGCGAAAAAGAGCAGCGAGAAGTTCTCCGGCCGCAGATCGCTGTTGGTTATTATGCCCGCGGCGAAGAGCGGCATGTAAAGCCAGGGCGCTCTGTTCCGGCCGTCCAAGGCGGCGGTGCGCCAGGAAACGATCATGGTCGCGGCCAGCAGCGCGCCTTTGAACAGCACCAACAACCTGAACCCGCCCAACTTGTACAGGGCGTACAGGATAAGCTGGCTCAGCCATTCAAAATCCACCCACTCCCGGCCCTGCATGGTCCAGGCCAGAAAATCGGTACGCGGCACGCGCAAATGTTCTGTTATGTAACGGGCGGCTGAAAAATGCCAGAAAATGTCAGGATTAATTACAGGTAAAAAAAAAGCCGATAAAGCCAGGGCAAACCCCGCGAACCACGCCATCTTCCGCAGCCGTTCTTTATCGATATTCACGGCCTAGATTCTATAAAACATCAGGCATGTTCACAATCCTAAAGGATAATTCATATAATTCAAAAAGACGGAAAGCTAAGTCCCGGAGGCCCTGTATGGAAAGAACCCTGAAAATGACCAGTGTAAATTCGAACTGGGATGATTTCCACAAAAAAGACATATCAGAAAAACTCCCTTTCTTTACCAGAGACGGCCGGCTTTACGACTGTCTTTTCGCCCAGCAGTTCGACCGAAAACTTCTGACCAGCCTTTTTAAAACCGCCGACGCGCTAAGGGCTATAACGCAAAAAAAAGAAGGCATGGATCACGCCGGCAGCCTCCTCTCGCACACGCGCGCCATGCTTTACTTCGTACAACCGTCCACCAGAACTTTCCTCTCGTTCCTGAACGCCTGCCACATACTCGGAGTCAAAACTTCCGAGATACGGGACACCTCTACGTCCTCAGAGGTTAAGGGCGAAAGTCCGGAAGACACCGTGCGAACCTTCTCCAGCTACGTTGATATGATAATAATGCGCCATCCCACTCCCGGCTTCGTTGAAAAGACCGCGTGGCTGATGAACCTCACCAACCGTCCTGTCCCCATAATAAACGGCGGCTCGGGCAAGGACCAGCATCCCACTCAGGCCCTTCTGGACTCTTATACGCTTTACCGCAGCTTCAACGGGGACATGGATAACAAAAAAATAGTAATGGTAGGAGATCTGAAGCGCGGCAGAACCGTGCGTTCGCTAACCTATCTGATGAAGAACTACAAAAATATCTCGCTGGCTTTCGTTTCACCTGAGCAGTTCCGCATGGAGCCCGACATCCTGGAGTTTCTGAAACGCCACAATATTCCTTTTACGGAAACCGGAGACTTCAGATCCGTCATGGGCGAAGCCGACGCCATCTACATGACCCGCATTCAGGACGAACACGACCACTCCGGTGAATCCAAAGCCGTGGACTACTCCCCTTTTTATTTCAGGTCCGAGCACCTGAAGCTTATTAAAAAGACCTGCGTCATAATGCATCCCCTGCCCAGGAGAAACGAGATAGAGACGTCGGTGGACGCAGATCCTCGGGCCGTTTTCTGGCGGCAGGAACGCAACGGCATGTGGGCCAGAGCCGCGCTCATAGCCCACATCTTCGGAGCGGACCAAAAGATAACCCGCTAACCTGAACATTGCAATTGCAACTTTCCGAAATAAATATTTTTTGCCTCACCCTGAAAAGAAAAACCGCCGGGCGTATAATCCCGGCGGTCAGGCTCTGCTGAAATATAAACTTTACAGCCTCTACCCGCAGCTGCAATCCTGCGATGGCCCCGTCTTATTCCAGGGCATAAGCGCGAGCAGTTTCGCCAACCCGCAGAAGCCGGTTATCCCCGCGAATATGAGCCCTGCCCCTATAAAAGCGGCCACCCACGCCAGTCTCTGGTCCACGCTGAAACCAAGCAGCACGGAAACCAGCACACCAAAACCAGCGGCTATCTGCACCTGCCGCATGATAGGCATATGCGCGTTCTTCCTAGTCACCAACGGCCGCCCCTGCCTGGCCCACTCCAGTATTCCGCCGGCATAAACTTCCACGGAGAGCTGGGCGCCGAAACCCAGTTGCGAAATCTGTTCAAGGGCGAGTTTAGCCCTGTTCCCGCTGCGGCACATGAGCAGTATTTTCCTCCCCAGCATTGATTGCAGAACACCCGGAGCAGTATGGCCGAATTGCGAAAGCGGGACCCATATAGACCCCGGTATATGCTCGGCCGCGAACTCGTCCTGCTCTCTGACATCCAATATGATCTGTTCCATTTATACCTCCGGGCTAAAATATTCCCCAAAAAGCGGCCCAGCCTGCTACTTCATTATCTCTATGCGGCCAATAGACGGCTGGGGAACCATGGCTTTTGAAATAGAGCTGACCCCCTCCCCTACGTAAAGCGCGGCAACCAGCACTACGCCTGAGAGCAGTATCCCCACCGCCAGGTTCCCCTTTTGCAGTTCTTTGCCGGCATGCAGGCTTTTATCCAGCCTGCCGAAAAGCCTAAGCGTAACCGAAATAGTGATCACGGCAAGCAGCATTGAAATGCCAAGATGACCGAGACAAAGCAGCGTCAGTTTCCCTAATCCGAGCTGGCTCTCACCGGGGGAGGAAATATAGAGGCGAAACATGCTGACCACGGCACCCATACCCTTCTGAACTATCATGGAAGCGGATAGAAGTATTGCCGCCATCAGCACGCCCACAGCGGTATTGCCTTTCTTTATTTCAGCCTCCATATCAAAATCAGGGTTTGCCCTTATGAACACCTTGTAAGTCAGGGCTATTATCAACCCGGACATCGCCACCGCGAGAGAGAATTCAAACAGGCTGACTATCACTCTTGTGTTGAACATTTTTCCTCCAGTTGCGCGGCCGGCACGAAAAACCATCGGAGTCGTGTCAGTCGCTGTTAAAAAAACGGCTCAATTTTATAGCCCTCGGCGCCTTGCAACAGCGCGGAGGTGTTCCCTCCCACTGCGCCCGGTTCAAGCCACGCCGGCCCCGCCGGCTCTATCAGCACATATTCAAGTCCGTCATATCTTACGAACAAGTCACCCTTGGCCGGAATTCTTCTTATCGCCATAAGATAATGGCCCGGCACGGAGATACCCACCAGGCGCATACCGCTCCAGTTCCCGAGAATTGAGGCCACCAGCGCTGTTTTGGTGTCGCAGTCCCCCCAGCCGCTGAACAGCGCTCTGCCCGGCGGCAGTAAGCCTCCGGTATGAAGGCCGCCCTCTATCATCGGCGGGATTTTATACAGCAGGGCCGTCTGCGCCATTGAGAGAACCGCTCCCACCGTTTCTTCAGGCCCGTACCCCCTGGCTTCCGATATTTTCTGAAAAGCCAGGGCCATTGGTTTTAAAAACTGGATATTGCGCTTTACAATGCCGGGGATGTCACAGACAATAATGTTGCCGGGCAGAAGCGCGAAGCCGCGCGAATTAAAAAATTCATTTAATCGGACCCTGTATTCCCAATCCACCGCCTTCAGCGCCTCTTTACCAGCGGCTTCCCCGCCTTTTTTTACGGCTTTATCCCATTCCTTCCGGCGGGCGCTCTCCCGCCATTGGTTCAGGTTTGAAACTTTATCGTCGGAGTAACCGTAGCCGGACAGATACGCCTTATATTCATCTTCGGATATGGAAAAAGAGACACTAAGCCTGTCTTTATTAAAATTGAGAAAGTTGTATCCGGCTTCCAGTTTCCCGTTCACGCGGCGTATCCTCTGCGCCGTGCCCTTTTCCTTCCTGTTCCGTACCGGACTTTCTTCTTCCGCCGCCTCTGTCCCGTCAACTTCCCCCGTTTCCTCCTCGTCCGCGGACTGAAAGCGGGGCAGATCCGGCCCCGCAGGATAAATAACAAATTCTCTTTCCCATTGTGAAGACAGCAGAAGCGTCGCCGCGAAAAACACGGGCAGCAGAAGAAACGGCACGACAAAAACGCGGAAGGCTTTCATACGGATTTCAATTATATCAATTCAAGGAATGCAGCGCGGCCTCAACGGCTTTTATCGCGTCCGCTGCGGAGCTGGTTATTCCCCCGCTATACCCCGACCCTTCGCCTATCGGGTAGAGATTTCGCACATTTATCGATTCAAAATTTTCCCCGCGCCTCACTCTTACGGGCGACGAGGTTCTTGTTTCCGGCCCCATCAGTATCGCGTCGTCGCCCGCGAACAAGGGGCATCCGGTTTCCCATTGACGGAACGCGGCACGCAGCGTTTCACCGATGAAATCCGGGAATATAGCGCTGATATCCGCGCTCTTCGTCCCCATTTTACAGGAATTATTGTTTAGCGCGGCCGAAGTTCTTCCATTTAAAAAATCCCTGAGGTTCTGAGCCGGAGCTTTCCAGTTTCCCCCGCCCGCCGTGAAGGCTTTGCGCTCAATATTCTTCTGGAATTCAACCCCGGCCAGCGGATGCGCCGATCCATAATCCGCCGCGCGGCAGGTTACAGCGATGGCGGAGTTTGAGAATGCCGAGTCCCGGGCCGAGTAACTCATGCCGTTTAGCGCAAGACCGCCCTCCTCCGAGGACGCGTTTACGATTTCTCCGCCGGGGCACATACAGAAGGTGTACGCTCCCCTGCCTGTTTTACGGTTCGTGCAGTTAAAAGAATAGGTGGCCGCCCCAATGCCGGGAAAGTTCCGGTATTTGTCGCCGTATCTGATAAGGTTAATAGTCGCGGCCGGGTGTTCGATTCTCACTCCGACCGAGATAGCCTTTGCCTCAAGGCTGACGCTTTTTTTATACAGCAGTTCAAAGGTGTCGCGCGCAGAATGGCCGATAGCCAGGTAAACGCCTGAGCAAAGGTAGCGCGCAGAATCGTTTATCACCACTCCTGAAACTTTGCCTTCAAAGATGATCATATCCGTCATTTTTGCGCCATAATGTATTTCGCCGCCCCGCTCAAGAATATAATTCCTGATATTAGCCACTATCCCGCGCAGGACCTCGGTCCCCAGATGAGGTTTGGCGATATATCCTATTTCCGCAGGCGCGCCGAATTTAATAAAAGTATCCAGCACCCTGCTGACGTAAACGGAATTATTAATCCTCGAAAACAGCTTTCCGTCGGAATATGCGCCGGCGCCGCCTTCCCCGAACTGGATATTCGACTCGGGACTCAGCGTCCGGTCGCTTATAAATCTCAGCACGTCAATGTGGCGCTCTTCAAGCTTTTTGCCCCTTTCAAAGATAAGCGGCTTAAGCCCGCATTCGATAAGTTCCAGAGCGGCGAACATCCCGGCCGGGCCGAAGCCGATTATAACGGGCCTCTGGCCAGCCGGCGCCGCCTTATGAAAGAGGACCGGCTTTTCTGAGTACGGCGGGAAATTTCCTTTATTCTTATAAACGTCGGGAACGCTGATGACCAGCGAGATCTCATAATAGAACTGCTGCTTATCCCTTGTCTCCAGCGATTTTGAAAGCACCCTGGCGGCGCTTAGTTCCTCTTCCGGAATATTCAATTTGCGCGCGGCAGCCTTCAGGTATTCAGCCGGCCCGTCATTCTCAACCGGAATAAGCAACCCGTCTACGATCAGTTCCATAGGCATGATAAATAATACGATATCCGGCCCTGCCTTTTACCACCGGCGCGATAAATAATTCAATTTGCGTTTCCAGGAGTTGCAAAAATACGCCGGGGCCGCTATAATAGGCTACCCGCTTTTACCGGAAAATGAAATGAAAAACTATCACGCGAACCACGACAGCGCAGATATACTCGTCATCGGGGGCGGGCCCGCGGGGATCATGGCGGCAGGCCGCGCGGGAGAGTCGGGCGCTAAAATCACGCTTATTGAAAAAAATACGGGCCTTGGGTTAAAGCTTCTGCTTACCGGCGGCGGCCGATGCAACCTGACCAACAGCGCGGACTTAAAAAAATTCATCTCGGCTTTCGGCAAAAACGGGAACTTTCTGCACAGAGCCGTGAGCGTATTCTCAAACAAAGACCTTATAACCTTTTTCAATTCGCGCGGAGTGCCGACACGCGCGGATCCGGATGGAAAGATCTTCCCCTCAGATGACAAAGCGCGCAGCGTTTTAGCCGCGTTAAGCGGCTACTTAAAAACCAGCAAAGTCAATATCGCCTGCGGTTCACAGGCCGCCGGCATTTTGACCCGGAACGGCTCAAAAATAGAGGGCGTTAAACTCCGGGACGGCGGCATTGTCCGCAGCAAAAAATTAATTATCGCCACTGGCGGAGTATCTTATCCTCAAACCGGTTCCACGGGGGACGGATACGCCCTGGCAAAGCAATGCGGGCACACCATTATCCCGCTCAGGCCGGGGCTTACCGCCCTTGAATCCGATGACCTGTTTATAAAAGATCTGCAGGGGCTGACGCTTCAGGGCGTAGAGCTTTCGGTTTTAATCAACGGCAGGAAGGCGGCAGCGGAAAGAGGAGAGTTGTTGTTCACGCATTTTGGCGTTTCCGGCCCCAAACTGCTTATTATGAGCGCGATCGCCGTAGACGCCCTGCTTGAACCTGGCAACAAAGTTGAGCTATCCGTGAATCTGGCGCCGGAACAAACGCCTGCCGAATTAACCGCAGCTATCCAGAAGTATTTTGCCGGTAACGGCGCCAAAACATTTTCAACTTACCTTAAAGCGGCTTTACCGGCTTCTCTTAGCTCAGTGTTTGAGCGGCTGAGCGGTATTGCCCGCGGCAGACAGTGCGCCTCAATAACCGGCGCCGAACGCAAAAAAATAGCGGAGCTGTTCGGTGATTTCAGGATCCATATAACCAGGCCGCGCCCCATACAGGAAGCGACGGTCACGCGCGGGGGAGTAAATCTGGCTGAAATAAACCCCAGAACAATGGAGTCGCACTTAATGCGCGGGCTCTATTTTTGCGGAGAGGTGCTGGACCTTGACGGGATTACCGGCGGGTATAATTTGCAGGAGGCTTTTTCCACCGGCTGCCTAGCTGGCCAGTCGGCAGCCGCCGCGCTGGAATAGTTCCGGGCACTACACACTGTAAGGTCTTCTCGGAATCGGCCGGCATTCCGCCCTTTTTTACGGGAGGCTAAAAGCTCCTTGTCCCGGAGCTAAAGCTCCGGCCGTAGAAGCCCGTATCATAACCGCCTTCTTATTTTCTAAAATACAGGGGCAATCATTTTTAACACGGATTCCGAGAGGATAAAAATAATGGACAAGAAAAAAGTTCTGCTGATAATACGCGACGGATGGGGTATAGCCAAACCTGATAAATTCAACGCCGTCTATAACGCCAAAAAACCCAACATCGACCGATATCTCAAAGAATACCCTAATACGGTCCTTGAACCGGCGGGCGAGTCCGTAGGTCTCCCAAAAGGCTATCAGGGCTCCTCCGAGGTCGGCCATCTCAACATGGGCGCAGGCAGAATAGTCATACAGGAGCTAAAACGCATCATGGACATGATAGAGGACGGAACTTTCTTCAATTCCCCCGCCCTCAAGAACGCCATAGATAACGCGGTTAATAAAAAGTCCACCCTCCATATCATGGGCCTGGTCCAGGATGAAGGCGTCCACGCCCACCAGGACCACCTGTACGCCATTATGCGCCACGCGGCAAAGGCAGGCGTAAAAAGCATTCGTATCCACTTTTTCGCGGACGGGCGCGACACGCCGCCCCGCAGCGCGCTCAGCTTTTTAAAAATGCTGGAAGAGGTGATAAAGGAAGTGCCCGTCGCCAAAATAGCCACCGTCATGGGCCGCTACTACGCCATGGACCGCGGTGAAAAGTGGGCCCTTACAGACCAGGCATATAACGCCATCGCCGGGGCCGAGGGCGCCCCCGTTGACAGCGCCCTGGAAGCAATTGAGAACGCCTACAGCGACCTTAAAAATCCAAACGGCGAGCCCATAGTTGACGAGTATATACCCCCGACGATAATCGGGGATTACAAAGGCGTAAAAGACGGCGATTCCGTCATACACACCAACTTCCGCCAGGACCGCGCGATACAGCTCACCAAAGCTTTTGTGGAACCCCATTACTCCGGCTCGCGCTGGAAAAAATTTAATATCGTCTATTGCGGTCTCACGCGATACTACGACGCCTTCAGATTCAGCGCTCTGCCGCCAATGGACGAGGGCGGCAGCATGAACAACCTTTTGGGCCAGGTAATAGCCGACCACAACCTGAAGCAACTCCGTATTGCCGAAACGCAGAAGTTTAAACATGTCACTTCTTTTTTTAACGGCAAACGCATAGAGCCTTATAAAGGCGAGGACCAGGTTGAGATACCGGGCACCTTTGACCCCTCCAGCTACGGCGAGCATCCCGAAATGAACGCCCCGGAGGTGGCCGCAAGAGTGTTAAAAGAAATAGCCGCTCAAAATTACGATTTCATACTGGTCAACTTCGCCAACGGCGACATGGTAGGCCATACCGGCAATTTCGCCGCCGCCGTAAAAGCCATTGAGATAGTTGATTTAAGCGTCGGCGCTCTTACGGAAGAGGCGCTGAAGAAAGGCTACACTGTTCTCATCACCTCCGATCACGGCAACGCCGAAGAGATGTGGGATTACAAGATAAACATGGCCAAAACCGCACACACCACCAACCCCGTAGAATTTATATATGTCACGAAGGACGCTGCCGGCCTGAAACTGCGGCCTCACGGTATACTCTCAGACGTTGCCCCAACGGTGCTGGAGATCCTGGGCCTGCCGCAGCCTGCGGATATGACCTCACAGTCGCTTATCGTAAAGCAATAAGCGACGCCATAAGCTTTAGGCTCTAGGCTTTTTTTGCTTTTTAATGAGATCATTGCAACTTATGGCCTATGGCTTAAGGCCTATGGCAGCATTTAACCTTTATGTTTTACAAACTAAAAGTCCACGCTGACGCGAAAGAAAACAAAATAATTAAAAAAGGTCCGGACTCTTTTGAGATATGGATCAAGGCTCCGGCCGAACGCGGCAGGGCCAACGCCGCCGCACTAGGGTTGCTGGCCGCCGAGATCCACACCGAATGCAAGCGCATCCTGCTTGTAAAAGGCGCCCACGGGCCGGCTAAAATAGTCAGGATCATATAGCGATATAGCAAGGCGAGGAAGGAGACCCTTTCCCCGCTGATCCATATTCAGTGTTTCATTACTTCACTGCTTCAACTTCAACGCAGTATTGTATAATTAGACTTATGGTAAGCCGAATAACCGCGAGAAAAGGTTTAATAGCGGTCCTGCTCGTATTCGCGTCCACCATGGCCGTCCTCCTGTTGCGGCAGTCCAATCTGGCCCCGTCCAGACCTTCGCCGGACTTCCGCGCTTTCGGCCCTAAGGACGCCCCGATACAGATCTACGAATATACCGACCTCTCCTGCCCCGCCTGCAGGTCAGCGGAGGCCCACATAACACAAAGTCTGCAGCTCTACAAAGGCGCAGTGCGGGTCAACTTCAAGCATTATCCTCTTTCAGTCATCCACCCTTGGTCCTTTATGGCGGCGTCATATGCCGACTGCGCCGGCGCGCAAGGCAAATTCACGGAATATGCCGGACTACTTTTTGAGGATCAGGAGAAGTGGTCTCAGGCCAGAGAAAAACCCGGGGAATTCTTGGCCGCAGCCGCGCTGTTGAAACTTGACATACCCGCCCTGGAAGCGTGCGCCGCCGACCCCGAGACACCCCGCCGCATAAAACTGGACATTGCCGAAGGAGACCTTCGGGGGGTGAACGCCACCCCCACATTCTTCATAAACGGCAAAAGGGCCGTAGGCGGAGCTCAATTCCTGGACCAGGTTAAAAAATTCGACATTTTGCTCAGCAGAATTAAAATATGAATAAGACACTAGGGACCAGGGAAATCATGGGGCTTTTGGCCAGACTTTTGGCCGGCGGCGTGTTTATTTACGCCGGCTTCCTGAAGGCAGCCGCCCCGGCGGAAGAATTCGCCTACGCCATAGAGGCTTACCGCATAATCCCGGCCGGCCTGACCATGTTCGCCGCCATGGCAGTGCCCTGGATCGAAGTATACCTAGGAGTCTTCCTTGCTGCGGGCGTTTTCACTCGTTACTGCGCTCTCTCAGTCTGCGCCATGATCCTCGCTTTTGAGGGTCTCCTGCTCCAGGCCATTTTAAGAAAACTGCCGGTCACAGCCTGCGGCTGCTTCGGCGCTTCCATGAATAATTCCCTGGGTTATGAGTTCTCCCAAAACCTGCTATTGCTGGCGCTAACCGCCCTCGCCTGGAAGTACGGCGGGAAAATATCCATAGACTCGGCGGTAGAGAAATATGGTTAAAAAGTTCACGGTACTTTCATTGCTTCTGATTTTAGCCGGCACCGCCGCCCACGCTTTCCGCCCCTATGCCAAAAGCGCCGAGCCCAGAGCCAGCTGGATGACAGTCTCATCTTTGAAGACCGGACGACAGTATTATATGGAAGTTGCGGAAGACGGGACGGCGATCACCCGGACTGAAACCAAAAACACCATCGCTGTTAAGCGCGGAAAAATACCCCCCCAGCTGGCAAAAGACTTCCTCCGCGAGATAGAAAATTCGGAAATCATAGGCGCCCACAGTTATACGGAAAACAAATTGGTTTTTTATAAAGGCGAACTTTTAAATATTTCCGCCCATATCAACGGCGAATTGAAACGCATAGACGCCCCGCTTAACGACTTCGGCGAGGCTTTCTCCCACGCTTTTGACGAAGTAAAAAAAGCCGCTGCAAAGATGCCGGGCGAGAACAAACTCAAGGGGTTCCTGATATCCGAAACGCTCTCGGGAACCGCGCTGAAGGAATTCCAGATTAAGGCCGCAAAAGACGGAATGGTCAAAATTATAGAAACTTATGACTTCCAGGAAATTACGCCGCTCCTAAGCGCGATAAAGCAGCCACATCGCCTGATCCCGCTTGAAAATTCCGCTCAGGTCAGCGAGATACAGGATTTCGTATCCAGACACCAACTCTACGGATTCGGAAAGATTTTTTACCTTCCGTCCACGCGCGGCATTTTTAAGTGCCAGATTCTGAACGCGGCGAAGTAAACCTGCTTCCTTTTTGGCGATGCGGCCGGAAATGCCAGGGCCGGGGAACTGCGGGAGAACATTGAGAATTGCGGCGGGAGATTTAAATTTATAGCATATAGGCTGAATCGGCAAAAGAGGATCACATGCTTAAGTTAATGCGCGCTGTTTTCACACAAAAAACCCACGACGGCACGACCGAACGCCTTCTCCAGCTCGCGCTGGCCTACTTCGCAACCTACATATTGACCGGTATCTTCCCGAAATATTTCATGAACACCGCGCCCGGCTACCCGGCGATGAACGATGTTCAGTATATGGTCTACTCCACCCTGTTTTCCAGCCTCTTCTGCGTCAGCCTGGTCATAGCCTGGAAATGGTACAAGTTCCAGTCCCAGGGCAGGATCACGGTCCTGGGTCTGACCTTCCCAAAAGAATTCCTTTATATCATCCCGTCCGGAGTATGCACCGCCGTAGTTATCCCCACAACCACACTGATGTACCTGCTGCCCATCTCGGTAATGGTGGCGATGATAATCATGCGGGCCAGCATCATCATAATAAGCCGCATAATAGACTCGATCCAGATACGCCAGGGCATACTGACCAAGACTGTTTATTGGGAAGAGAATGTGGCCGTGGCCTTCGCGCTTTTCGCGGTAGCCCTGCAGCTACTGAACTTTAAGGGAGCAATCACTTTCTCACGGGCCGCGGCCGGGCTGACAGCCTCCCTTAAACAGCTGTTCGTATTCTATCCCAATAATTTTGCCTTCATAACGAATGTAACGGCCATGACCATTCTGACAAGTTACATAATAGCCTACGCCATCCGGATCTACATAATGAACTATTTTAAGAACACGCGGACCAAAGGCGTGCCCTACGATAATAAAGGCTTCTTCGCCGTCGAGCAGCTTTCAGCAAGCGCCACAATGATACTCGCCGCGTGCGCCGTGGTCTTTCTGATGACCCCTGACGCGGTCAATCCGAAGGATTTCGTCGCCAACTTTCAGAGCAGTTTCAGCGTACCGCACGCGCAGTGGTTTAAAGCCGCGCTGGCAGGCATACCCTACGGCATAGGGGCTTTCTTTTCGGTATTTCTGTTCATGTTCAAGGGACGCACCGCCACCTTCTCCGGCCTGGTCAACCGCCTGACCTCGCTCATCGCCGGCACCATTGCCACGCTGGTCGTCTTCTTCCTGATGGCAGCCAAGCCGCCCAAGCCGGAAGACTGGATAGGCCTCGTAGTAATATTCATCGCCATCTATTTCTTAAGCCTGGCGGAAAAGAAAAGAGCCTGTGAACTGGCCAAGACGCACGAGGTAGAGCCTGAAAGCGATTCGACAATAGTCTGCGCGCCGTTGAAAGAGCAGCTGCCATAAACGATATTCGCATCACATATTGGAGAAAATCATGAAAAAGACAACTAACGAAAGGGTTAATATCTGTATTATAGGCGCGGGCTATGTGGGGCTGGTGTCCGGGGCCTGCCTGGCCGAGATCGGCCATCGTGTGGTATGCGTGGATTCCGATCCTAAAAAAATAGCGCTGCTTGAAAAAGGCGTGATGCCCATTTACGAGGAAAATCTTGAAACTGTGGTAAAACGCAATGTGAAGGCCGGGCGGCTGTTTTTCACCCGGTCAATAAAGGACGGTATGCATCACGGCGGACAAAGGGCCGAAGCAATCTTCATAGCTGTGGGGACCCCCCCGCGCGAAGACGGCTCAGCCGACCTTTCCGCCGTTGAAAACGTGGCGGAAGAGATCGCCCTTAATATGAGCGACTATACAGTTATCGTTGAAAAATCCACCGTGCCTGTTGAAACCTGCGAATGGATAAATAAGACCGTGGTGCGCCACAACAAAAAGCACATCCCCTTTGACGTCGCCTCCAACCCGGAGTTCCTGCGCGAGGGCACTGCTGTGGGAGATTTTTTAAAGCCCGACCGCGTGGTTCTGGGCTGCCCCACCAGGCAGTGCGAAGCCGTGATGCGCAAGATATACAAGCGGATTAAGGGCGCCCCCCTGCTGGTAACCGATGTAAAAAGCGCGGAGCTGATAAAGCACGCCTCAAACTCCTTCCTCTCTACCAAGATCTCATTTATCAACGCCGTGGCGCAGGTCTGTGAAAAAACCGGCGCCGATGTTGAGATGGTGGCGCGCGGCATGGGCATGGATAAGCGCATAGGCATGAGCTTTCTGAAAGCCGGCATCGGCTTCGGCGGCTTTTGCTTTCCAAAAGACCTGGAGGCCTTCTATTGGCTCAGCCACCGAAAGGGTTATGATTTTGAGCTGCTGAAATCCGTTAAGGACATAAATGAGGCCGCCAAGATGTGGCTGGTGAAAAAAGTTCAGGATGAGCTGTGGAATCTGGAAGGAAAGACCGTGGCCCTGCTGGGCCTGGCTTTCAAACCCGAAACCGACGATATGCGCTTCGCACCGAGCCTTGACATTATTGCTGAATTTAAAAAGCTCGGCGCCAAAGTGCGCGGCTACGACCCGGTCTCCCAGGAGAACGCAAAAGGTCTGGCAAAGGGCGTCTATTTTGCCAAAGACGCCTACGACTGCGTGGCCGGAGCGGACTGCGTCTGCCTTATCACAGAATGGGCCGAATTCGCAAGGTTAGACATGAAAAAGGTCATAACCCTGCTTAAGCACCCGATCATGATAGACGGGCGCAACCTTTACAACCCCGCCAAAATGCGGGAACTGGGATTTATATATAAATCTGTCGGCAGGCAATAACGGACGTAAAGCGTAAAGAGTAAAGTGTGAAGGGTCACGGCCCTTAAAAACTCTCTGCTTGGTTCTTGCTCTTTACGCTTCACGCTTTACGATAAATCAATAGGAGTTGTATCATGAGAATTTTAGTCACCGGCGCGGCCGGTTTTTTGGGGAGCCATCTATCGAGATATCTGCTGGGCAAGGGCCATTCGGTGGTGGGCCTGGACAACTTTATAACCGGCAACGTTGACAACATACAGGACCTGTTCAAAGACGGCAAATTCGAGTTCGTGAAGTACGACGTGACCAACTATCTGCATGTGCCGGGGAAATTGGACGCGGTCCTGCATTTCGCCAGCCCGGCCTCCCCCATAGATTACCTCAAATACCCGATACCGACTCTAAAAGTCGGCGCCTTGGGCACCCATAAAGCGCTGGGCCTGGCCAAGGCCAAGAACGCCATTTTTATGATCGCATCCACCTCAGAGGTATACGGCGACCCGCTTATAAATCCCCAGCACGAAAGTTACTGGGGCAATGTTAATCCGATAGGCCCGCGCGGCGTATACGACGAGGCCAAGCGCTTCGCCGAAGCGATGACCATGGCCTACCACCGCTACCATGGGATGCAGGTGCGAATACTGCGCATCTTCAATACTTACGGTCCCAACATGCGCCTGGAAGACGGGCGCGCCGTCCCGAACTTTATGGTACAGGCGCTAAAGAATAAACCCATAACCGTCTACGGCGACGGCCTCCAGACCCGCAGTCTGTGTTATGTTTCCGACCTGATCGACGGGATATACCGTCTGCTGAACAGCGGCATTAATGAGCCTGTAAACATCGGCAACCCTCGCGAACTTACGCTTCTGGAGCTGGCTCAAATGGTCAAGACGGCCGCCGGGAGTAAGTCAAAAATAATTTTCCAACCCTTGCCCGAGGACGACCCCAAGGTGCGCAAGCCCGATATCACCCGCGCCAAAAAGGACCTAAAGTGGCAGCCCAAAGTTTCGCTTGAGGAAGGCCTCAGGAAAACCGTGGCCTATTTTAAATCCCGGGTGTAGCATACAGGCGGACAGCAACCGCCGAATGGAGTATCCGGTTATAGGCCGCCGGATTTAAATGATTCGCAGCATCCCCTCGCCACCAGAATCCCTTTATGCGCATACTAATCGTTGAAGACGAAAAGAAGATATCCGAATTCATTAAACGCGGCCTTAAAGAGGAGAATTACGCGGTGGATGCGGCCCTGGACGGGCTGGAAGGCCTGCGCATGGCTGAAGAGAATCCCTACGACCTGATCATACTCGATATAATGCTTCCCGGCATGGACGGATTAACGCTTTGCGCCCGGCTTAGGGCCGGAGGCTTCGGGGCGCCGATAATGATGCTGACCGCAAAAGACCTGGTAGAAGACAAGGTAAAAGGTTTGGATGCCGGCGCCAACGATTACCTTACCAAACCTTTCGCTTTCGAAGAACTGCTGGCCCGTATCCGGGCGCTGCTCAGAAAAACTCCGGCCCAGCCCTCCACAACGCTTGAGGCCGGCGACCTTAATCTGGACCTGTTAACCCACAAAGCGTTCCGGGCCGGGCGGGAATTAATTCTGAGCGCCAAGGAATTTGCGCTGCTGGAATATCTGACGCGCAATCAGGGCGCGATAGTGACCCGCACCATGATATCAGAACATGTCTGGGATATAAATTTCGACACCGCGACCAATGTGATCGACGTTTACATAAACTATCTGCGCCGAAAACTAGAATCCGGCCGTGGCAAAAAAATTATCCATACCGTGCGGGGGAAAGGCTACATCCTCAAACCCTGATACCATGTTTAAATCCGCCAGGTTTAAAATAACTTTCTGGTACACCATAACCCTTTTCATCACGCTTTCTATTTTCAGCTTTCTCATCTACAACAGCATGAAAAGCAGCCTTTACGAAAATCTGGACAAGCTGCTGGCTTTCCGGGCGGAAGGCGTAGCGGACGCGATAGAAGCCTACATGGAAACGGAGGAGCTTGAAACGGGCAGATTGCCCAAAGGCCACGCCAAAGGCGACACTTTCATCAAGATAGTTCAGCCGATGTTGAACGGCGAAGCCTACGACTCCGCGCTGACCGCCATTGAAGTCCGGGTGCTGACCCCGGAAGGGGCGCTGTTGGCAGGCTCGCCGGGCTCGGACAACGCCCCGGCGGTTCCGCAGCACTCGCTGGAAGACGCCCGGAAAGGGAGTGCCGCATACGAGACGATCCTGACGGACGGGGAAGAGACCGCGCTCAGGTCCTACACAACTCCGGCGGCGGGACGGGACGGAGTACTGTACATCGTACAGGCTTACAGATCGCTCTACCATACCGAGTTCGCGCTGGCACATCTCCGCTCCATGATAACGCTCCTGCTGCCGCTGATCGTCCTCTTCACCGGAGCGGTGGGGATGGTGTTCGCCAGGATCGCCCTGACCCCGGTGCACGGGATGATAACCACTATACGCCAGATAACCGCCGAAAACCTCAGCCTCAGGATAACTCCCCCGAAGACCCATGATGAAATAAGGGAACTGGCGGATATTTTCAACAACATGCTCGCGCGCCTCGAGGATTCATTTATATCGCAAAAACGCTTCATCCAGGATGTCTCACATGAGCTCAAGACGCCCCTGACCATCATAAAGGGAGAACTTGAAGTAGCCCTTAAAAGAGCCCGCTCAGCCCAGGAATATGCGTCTATACTCCAGAGCAATCTTGAGGAAACGGATAAGATTACCCGCATAGTCGAAAACCTTCTTACTCTGGCCAAATTCGATAACAAAGAAGTCAGCCTGAAAATTTCCAAAGTGGCTCTTTCACCGCTGATTATTGGTCTGGCCGAAGATCTATCGGCCGTGGCCGATAAAAAACAAATAACCTTCTCCGTTTCCGCTCCCGACGACCTTCCGGAACTAAGCGCGGATAAGGACCAGCTCAGGCGGGCTCTGCTCAATATCCTTGATAACGCCATAAAATATACCGGGGCCGGCGGGCGCATAAAGCTGGAAGCCGGGCGTGAAGCCGGCATGTTAATCGCGCGGATCAGCGACACCGGTGCCGGGATACCGGAAGCCGACTTGCCCCATATTTTCAAGCGCTTCTATAGGGCTGACGCATCCAGGGCCAGCGCCGGTTTCGGCCTGGGCCTGGCGATAGCTAAAGCCATTTTGGACGTTCACGGGGCGGAGATAAGGGTTAAAAGCTCCCCCGCGCAAGGATCAGTTTTCACCATAATCTTCCCTCCGAAGCAGGGATAGAGGATTTATGATCGGGATCGCATTTTACGCGCGAGCTGAACATTAGAATCTTTTAATTCTGTTCTAAGGTTCTTTTAATGAACTTTCTGTTAAACTATTACCGTAGCATCAAATCAGAATGGAGGACAGTACAATGAAAAAATATATTCTTGCAGCAGTAACACTTGCCGCTTTCACCGGTATGAGTTTCGCTCAGGCGCAAACCCCGGCCGCAACCCCCACAGCTTCCGAGCCCGTTAAGGTCGAAGCCCCTAAGGTCGCGAAGAAAGCCGTCAAGAAAGCCGAAGCGAAGAAAATGGACACCGTGACCGGCTCCATAACCGCCATCGACACCGTGAAGAACGAAATCACTGTGAAAGACGCGAAAGGCCTGGATAAAGTCCTTGCCGTTGACGCCGCCAAGATCGCGACCCTCAAAGTCGGCGAGAACGTCAAGATCAAAGTGAAGGACAACAAAGCCGAAATGATCAAGACCATCAAGACGCACGAAGCGAAGAAAGCCGAAGCAAAGAAAGCTTAAAAAACAAATAAAAAATGCCGTCCGCTTAAAACGGACGGCATTTTTTTATTATTTTTAGACCACCCTATCAGGGTGCCTGGTACCATTTTATAAACTCATCCCAGTTAGAATATTTGGCCCACTGAAGATCTTCATAGCCGGAGGCCGGGACCGAAGACGGCAGATATATTGAGAGGCCGTGCGAGTTCAAGTGATTGACCGGGGGAAGCCAGTAACTGCCGCCGGAACCGTTATTAGCCCTATTATAACCTATAAGCTCTTTTTCCATGTACGCCATCAGAGCCAAGGACTTTTCTTTCACGGAGGCGTCATTGGTCCCGGCGGCTATAAGTTGCGCGAAGTGGTAGAGATCTTTATTGTCGGTATCTCTATATGCCTGGGCCGCGCCCCTTGCTTTCCCGGCGAGGTCTTTTTCATCAGCCATTGTTATAGCGCTGGCTAGATCGTTGACTGCGTTCAGGAAACCGGGGATAGCGGAGGATCGGACATAGCTCTGGGTGGAACCCTCTCCGTTGGCCTGGTAATAATTGGCATAAGCCTCGACCGCCAGCCTGGCAAGCGCTTCGCCGCCCATGCCGGGCTTAGCGACCAGCTGGGCCAGGAAGCTATTATACGGATATCCGTCTCCGGGAGAGGCCTCTTCCGAGCCCACGATGAATTTGACATGATCTTTTATCTCGTACACAACCTCGGCCATCTGCATCAGACAGGCATCAGAACCGTAAACATCAACGCCGCCGATACCTTTAAGAATGGCCGCTATTTGCGGGGTGTTGATATGGTTGCGGGCCTCAGCGTCATAGGATATGCCTTTGCCGCCGCCGCTGAATTCTTTGCTTTTCACCCAGCCCGTGCCATGATCCCAAATTATAAGCATGGCTTTCCTGGCAGGATAGGCGGCTTTCGCCCATTTTCCGAAAGCTATCACATTCCGATAATCTCCCATATCCACCTTGCCAAGGTCCAGCAGAACGGGAGAACTGATCCTGTCAACATTATCGTCTTTGGTAATAAAGTAACGGCGGGAAGTTTCCCAATCCCCGTCTGAAGAATTATACCCGGCTATTCTGGCCACCTGGACGACTATATTTACCTGATCTGAGGAGCCCACCATCTCCATTTCGTTGATGTCCTTCAGGGCGTTTTCCTCCAAGTTGTTTCTTCCGTTAACGAAAACCATAATGGTCCATTCTTTTACCGTTGCGGCTTTCCGTTTCTCCGCCTTCCCGGGGATGGGAATATCTATGGCAATATTATTTATTTCATCAGCGAGCCTGCCAGCCTTCGGATTGTCGAAATTCACCGCCGCCACGGAAAAAGAAGCGATGGAAACAATGACTAACGCCGAGGCTGAATATTTTTTGAACATTTTATGGTTCTCCGCGGTTGATACACGATCCTACATATATATTATAAGATACGCCAAATATTACAAGAGGCCTAAGACCTATATGGCTTTGGGCACAAAGATCATCCTGAAAGTTGCAGTTGCAACTTTCCGCCCGCATAGCGGGCGCCCATTCGGGAGGCATACATCTTCTCGGATACATCGCGCATTGCGCTTGATCCTCGACCCGCTGCTGCGGGGAATCCTGCAGAATAATTCTGTCCCCCAATTTTATCAATGAGATATACCTTGAGCTGCAGGATTCAGATTATAAATCGGGATAGGGGCGACGGTCAATAGGACCGCCGTGCCCCTCCCACACCACCGGACATGCGGGTCCGC
>CAIPTO010000099.1 GCA_903867985.1 uncultured Elusimicrobia bacterium
CACCCCCCTCCCGGATTTATACATTTCCCCGATATTGTACTGGGCGGCCGGATATCCGCTCTTCGCCGCTTTTAAATTCCATTCAAAAGCTTTTTTCTCATCCTTTGTCACACCGTTGCCGCGGGAATACATCACGGCAAGGTAAACCTGCGCGACAGGCTGGCCTTTATCCGCCAGCGGCTGCAAAAGCGCGAGCGCCGCGGGGTAATCCGCTTTTTGAAATAACGTTACCGCCTTGTCCAGTTCCGGCGACATTTTCTCCGCGGCATAGGAGCATGAAAATAAAACCAGTATCAGCAGACATGATTGCAGGAAGCGCATAAAATATACCTCGATATATAAAAAATCGCAATTATACCACTGCCATCGGCTTTGCGGAGGCCGACCCTTATTTTATGAAATATCCGAATACAAATGCTGGGACAGGTCCATAACCCAAAAGCTCACGTAACTTTCAAAAGTCAGATTTGGTTGCGTGGAAGACCCTAAAAATAAAAAATCTTCTGTTTCAAAGCCGTCTTACAGCCGGATAAGTCATCTCCGGCGAATTTTCTTACCCCGCATGGACTTTTTGGTCCTACGGAACTTTAAATTTGCGTTTTTTGTCCAATTCGCCTCCTTCGGGACGCACCTCCCGCAGTTTTTTACACCTCCCACAACGTCAACAGGCGTTGAATCTATGCCGTGGACATATTCGTGGATAACCACAGCAGCCTGTATCTCGCATTTTCAAAGATCTCCCGGAACGGATACTTCTCCGACACCTTCAGCCATAAATATCTCGCACGACGGCTGACTATTCCGGCAAGCCTAATCATCCGAAATCTCAACGTCTTGATTGTAAAGTGCCGCCAGCTCTCAGGCATTACCAGATGCCTGAACGCAGCCGCCACCGTGCACGATAGCAATGCCATCTGGAAATACGCCGCATTCGCCATGAACTCCCGGCACGGCAGCTTTGACAACCCAAATCCACCTGAAAGCTCCTTGTTCACATTCTCGGAACCATCCTGCCTCGTCCGGTGAAACTGCAACACCAGCCCCGCCGGCCAACTATCCAGGCTCGTAAGCACCGCATGATACTCATACGGGGTTTTATCAAACAGCCCCGGCTCTTCTTTCGGCCACCGGATTACTATCATCCGGTAGGCCGGCAAATCTTTGGCTTCCACAAAAACATGCAGGTCTTCGGCTATCTCGCATAAGCGATTCTTCCAAGTTCCGGTCTTGTAGGGCGCCCACCTCTCTTCCGGAATTCCATAGATCGCGTCCAGCACATTCTCATCCTTCCTCATTGTGATGGTGAAATCCGCTCCCTTATCCCGCAGAACCCGCACCACCTTCGCCTGGAAACCGGCGCTGTCAGACCTCACACGCAACTTTATCCCGGACAGCGCCGCTATCGCCCGCCCAAGCAACGCCGCGATGTTCGCCATCGGCGACGCTGTCCCTTTACGGAATATCCCGCACATCGGCATCTTTAGCTCCGAACACGTCACCGCCACCGGGTTGTAACCCCACAGTCCTTCGTAATTCATCTCCACGTCCGATTTCTGCGACTCCAGAAAAAACGAGTCCACGTCCAATGTCACACGTCTCAATTTGCACGCATGCACCACCTTCGCCGCTGTCGCCAGTTGTATCCGTCCCAATTGATGCACCGTCTTGCAACCAAATCGCCTCAGCCATTCCCCAAGCGTGTTGGATGCCGGTATCCCGCCCCATAATTCACTGAGCCCCTCATCACCTTTCAATAAAGATATGTCATCCAGCGCTTCCCCACCCGATTGGATCAACCCCATTAGCGCGAACGCGCTCTCGGCCGGCTTATATCCCCGCGCGCGCTCCTTCAGCGGCAACCTATTGAGTTGCTCTTCCAACCCGAGATTCTTTGCCATGCCCAGCAACAGAGGCAATCCGGCAAAGGATGTTATAGCCTGCTTTGTCGTAGTGATTTTGAAACTGTCAAAATTCTTTGTTATCATTTATATGTACCTCGTAGACTGAATTTGCGTTCTGACTACGAGGTACATTTTATTTCTTTCTGAAGGCCCTGCGTCAAAAAATTCGCCAACTTTGCCGATTTCCCACAACCACTTTATTTGAGTGCGTTTTTTCACCGTTTTGGTGAAAGCCACACAGGCACTTCCTCGTCGCAGACTCAAAAGTTATGTGAACTTCTGGGAAAATACCCTCCCTGTACCGCCCGGCCATTTCTGGGCCAAAGGCCGTCTGAAGGCGCAGGCCCGCGGCAGCCGGCTCTTTTTCAAATGCTTAAGAGACATTGTCATTGAGGTTTTCCCTCAGCCGAGGATTTCGCTTGTTCCCTTTTTTGTATAATCTAGGCATAATGACCACCGAAAATATCGATTATTCAAAGACTGTTTTTCTACCTAAAACCTCTTTTTCCATGCGGGGGGACCTGACCAAAAAAGAGCCCGGCATACTTGAGGCCTGGGAGAAAATGGACCTTTACGGTAAAATACTGGAAAAACGCCGCTCCGCCAAGCCCTTCATTCTCCACGACGGCCCGCCCTACGCCAACG
>CAIPTO010000100.1 GCA_903867985.1 uncultured Elusimicrobia bacterium
CCGCCCGCCGTAGGTTTATAAGCATTTCTTCAACGTTGGCACCCACATAGCCAGTTTCGGTATATTGGGTAGCATCACAGAACGCCACCGGGACACCAAGTATTTCCGCCAAGCGCCTGGTTATATAAGTTTTCCCGCAGCCAGTGGGTCCAAGAAGCAATGTATTCAGGCGAGGCACGGCAAGGCTGGGACCGGCAGGTTTGCCGAACCTTTCCGTATGCTGGAAAGCCACAGCGGACAACTGTTTTTTTGCTGTTTCCTGACCTATCACATTTAGATCCAGTTGCTCCATAATCTGCCTGGGGCACGCAGGAGTAGTCACGCGTTTAATTTTCTTTGCGGGAGCGCTGCCCTTTAACAACAGCTCAACAACGGAGTCTTTAAGGCTTGAAGGAGGCCGTACAGGCTCGTTAAAACCGGCGCGGTCCTGCGCGAAAAGTCCGGACCTTTTCAGCCTGCTGTTCGAAAGACAGTATGGCAGAATCTCCATTTTTCCAACTCCCAACAGAGCGGAAATGGCTTTAAGCGCGCTGTCATTATAATAGGGGTCAACAAGACTCTGCCCTGAAATATCTCTGGCAGCAATCAATGCAAAGATAGCCTTCTCCTTTTCGTCGTAGCTATACTTCCGGCATAGTTGCAGAAAAGAAATTTTAACGCCCTTTTTGAGTCCCTTTTCCCCGGAGCTGAAAAGTTCCCGCAACTGCACCAGCGCTACAGCGCAGACTGCTTTTTGGTCGGGCAAAGTTGCAGCTTTGCCTTTTCCTGGTTGGGTTGGTGTCGGCGACTGTTCGGCGCGGCCGCCAATAGCCTTGCGCAACTCCGGTGCTTCCAGAATTTCAACCAGACGTTTAAGGAACCTTTTGTTGCTATGTATTTGTCTCATAAGTTCTCCATACAAATAGTTTAGAACACCGCACCGACAGCGTGGTGTCGTTGTGGTATTTCATAAAACAATGCCGTCCCGGCAGCCTGGCGGCCGGAACGGCTTATACTGGAGGAAAGAATATTTACTTCTTGTTCACCAAATAATCGGCTATACGGCGGTTCACCTCGTCTTTCAGATCTTGGGGGGCAAGCACTTTTATGTCCGGCAGGAATCGCAGAATATTGGGGACGGCTTCGTTATGGACGCAGATTTTTGCTTCAACCTTAAAAGAGTCCGGCCCTTCCGATATTATCTTCTGCGCCGGGAAATATTCGCTAAGTTCAAAATAATCCTTAATACGGTTGGAGACTTCCATAACTACCCGGATGTTACGGTCGCGGTTAAACCAGATATTGCGCGCGGTCTTTAATGTTTCCTTAACCCAGACAGGTTTTTCAAAGGTTTCCTCGATCAGCGGTTCGACTTTAAGAATATGCGAGTAGCGCAATGTGCGCATTTCCTGCTTATTACGGCCTTGCGGCTCCAGCAGATATCCCAGATACCACATACCGTCGCACATAATAAGAGAAAAAGGCCAAGCCTTTATGGTTTTCTCGCCGTCAGAGCTTTTATAGGTAAGACTTATTTTATTTTTATTCTGGATAGAATTGTAAAGGTCTTTGTAAAACGGGAACTCGGTGTCGGGCCGTTTCACGCGCGGGGTTATCATAAAGAAGGGGTGTTCGGCATCATCCAGATAAAACATTTTGTCTATGGCTTTCAGCACCGATTTGCTTATCTGCCCGCCGAACACTTTTGAAAACCTATATAAAAACGCCAGGGTGGCGGCGTCATGGTCGGTTACTTCCACTTTATCCCAGCAC
>CAIPTO010000101.1 GCA_903867985.1 uncultured Elusimicrobia bacterium
AAAGTGGATTCCGTTACAGCCCTTGCGTTCGTAAACACAGACGTTGCGGCCTCGTTCGCCGCGATTACCTGGCTTACGGTAGCCTGGATACTTGAGAAGAAGCCCAAATTCGTGGGGCTTCTTACCGGTTCCATAGCGGGACTCGCCACTATAACGCCCGCCGCAGGCTATGTAACGACCAAATCTGCGGTTTTTATCGGAATTGCGTCAAGTCTGGTCTGTTACATGGCGGTTAACCTTAAGAATAAGCTGGGCTGGGACGACGCGCTTGATGTTTGGGGCGTACACGGAGTTGGAGGAGTGCTTGGCGTGATACTCCTTGGCGTATTCGCCACCACAGCGGTTAACGCCGCCGGGGCGAACGGCCTGTACCACGGTGATCCGGTATTTTTCTTCAAGCAGTTGATCGCTGTGACCGGAACCGCAGTTTACGCCTTTATATTCAGTTACGCAATGTTGTTCCTGATAAACAAGGTCACTCCCGTAAAGACCTCATCGGAAACCGAGGAAATGGGGCTTGACGAGGCGCAACACGGAGAAACTGCCTATCTATAAAAGTTAAAGTTCAAAAACAAAGCCCGTCAGCCTACGGCTGACGGGCTTTATAACAGGTATACAAAAAGCTGAAAATATTACCCTTACAATGGGACTAGCGCTTTGTTTTGGGACCCGAACCTGCAAGTTGCAATTGCAACCAGATTAAAGAACGGCTATTTAAATTTATCTATCAAAAAGCTCCCGGCAAAATGGCTTCCTATTATTACCAGTGCGGCAAGACCCATATGCACCAATGCCTCATAGAACGGGTTCTTTTTGCTTTTGTGCTGTATAGCATAGCTCATGCCGGCCAGGACGGCAAAGCCCCATATAATCGAACATAAAACTGCAGTTCTTATCGGGAGAAAAACTATCAGTAGCACAAAGCTTAAGGAAACTCCCAGCCGCGACAGGTAGTTTGTCAGAGTGGCAAGCCACACCTCTTTTCCTGCAATATGCTCCGACTCAAGATAGAGATGTATTCCCATAGAATCGGATAAATTGTCAGCTAGTGCTATCACCAATATGCTACCGATGATGCTTGATTTAGGGTGAGCTATACTGTCCAGCCCGGTAATAAGCGCCAGACTGGTAATGACCGCTGATGTGACCCCGAAAGAGACCTTGGTCTGATAAGGCCGCGCTACCGCATTAACATCGGAGTTTTTATTTTCCATAATAAAAGAATATTCTGCATTTTTGGGCCCGGATACGGGACTCGGACCGGGTGACTTTGCGGTTCGCAACCTTAAATTTTATTCCGGCGTTACCTTTACTGCTGCAGCTGGGACAAGTCCGCGACATCCTCGAAAAGGCTGACCAGCGAGCCGATAAGGCGGAGCCGGTTTTCCTTCACTTTTGGATCCTCAACCATCACCATGACTTTATCAAAAAAACTATCCAGCGCTCCCTTGATGACGACAGTCTCCATCAGGCTTTTTTCATACTCCCGGTTGGCGATATGGCCTTTCAACTTGCCTGAAAGGGCTTTGATACCGGAGTAAAGAGCGCGCTCCTCGTCTTTTTCAAAAACCGTTTCGTCCGGACCGGCTGCGGCGGAGTGTTTGGCCTGTCGGAGGATGTTCTTGGCTCTCTTGAAGGCCATAGCCAGCGCTTCAAAGTCTGGGTTTTTACGCACGACATGCAGGTCATTTATGCGGCGGCGGCAGTCCAGCAGGTCAGCGTTTTTAATAAAAAATTCCTTAACCGCCTTAACCTCGTCAAAGCGGAAGCCTTTTTCCTCGAACAGAGTTTCGGCCCGCTGCCAGGTAAAATCCAGCAGCGCGGCAGTGGTCTTTTCTCTGTCAAAACCAGCGGCCTTCGCCGGCAGAAGTTCAAGTGCGCGGCTAAAAGCCTCTTTAAGCGGCAGCTCCAGGTCATTCTCAAGGATAATTCTGGCCAGACCAAGCGCCTGCCTCCTGAGAGCATGGGGATCTTCGCTGCCGGAAGGAATTAATCCGATCGCGAAGTCGGCCGCCAGTGTGTCAAGTTTGCCGGCGATGGAAACCACCGAACTTTCTCTGGTGGAGGGGAGCGGCGACTTGGCGCTCATGGGCCAGTAGAATTCTCCCACGGCCTTCGCGGCGGTTTCGCTCAAACCGGCATTTTTGGCGTAATAATGGCCCATTACGCCCTGGAGCTCGGTGAACTCACGAACAACATTGCTTGAAAGATCGGCATAAACCATACGGGAAGCCTTCCTGACCGACTCCGTATCCAGGCCGTGGACCGCAGACGCCAGCCAGCCCGCGAGAGCCTCGACCCGGCCGGCCTTGTCGAACATTGAACCCAGCTTTTCCTGGAAGGTAACGGTCTTCAGGACGTTCAGCATGTTTTCCATCGGCTCCGTCAGATCGCGCTCATAAAAGAATATCGCATCCCTGAAACGCGCTTCCAGAACATTCCGGAAACCCTCTTCCACGTTCTTCTGGCCCTTTGAAACTCCGTCCCGGATACCGACAAAATATGGCTGGAGCTTTTTTTTAGAATCGCTGACCGTAAAGAACTTGAGCTGCTTCTTCATCACAAGATGCACCAGCTCCCTGGGAAGTTTGAGAAATTCCTGGTCGTAAGTTCCGACTACACAGACCGGATATTCCACCAGATAAAGGTTCTCATTGAACAGCTCGGCGTCAGTTTCTACTTCCAGTTTTGTCCTTTTGGAAACCTGTTCTATCTCCGTTGCCAGAGCCTTGGCGCGCTCCGTATCTTTAACCAGCACATTTGCGTTCTCAAGTATCCGCAGATACTTCTCAGCCGAAGGAATATTTATAACCCGCGACCCCTTGGCGCTCAGGCCCACGGTAAAACGCCCGGTCTTTATGCCGGCAAAAGAGAAGGCAACTATCTTTTCGCCGTAAAGAGCCGCCAGACTCCTTATGGGCCGGGCAAAACGCACGCGCGTTTCCTCCCAGACCATGGTCTTGGGAAATTCCAGCGCGCCGATAAGCCTGGGGAATATTTCTGCCAGAACCTTTGCCGCGGGCCTGGCGGAAATTACCTTAATAGCCACCAGAACTTCGCCTTTTGGAGCGGTCTCAACGGTAAGTTTGTCGGGGGTCGTCCCCTGTCCTTTCGCGAACCCGGCGCTCTGGGGGGTATAAGCGCCCCCTTCGTCCTTCCAGAATTTTGCCAGCGGCCCCATGACTTTTACTGTCCGTTCCTCGGATTTTCCCGGCAGGCCGATTATATGGAGAACCAGTCTTTTATAAGTGCCGTAGGCCTTAAGAGTTTCAAAAGGCAGATTTGCTGCGGCCAGAAGTTCTCGGGCTCCGGCCTCCAACTGCGCTTCGGCGGAAGTTATAAAGCGGGCTGGGATATTCTCGATGCGGATCTCAAGCAAAGCGTCTCGTTTAATCATTATCCATCTCCATTTAAATTAGGTGAACTCCGCGACAAACAATCTGCCGCTTGTTACTTATGCCTGAGTGGCACCTGCCGCACTTATATTCACCGGCTCATTAGCTTTCACGTGCGCGGCGGCGCAGGCCTTGGCGATATCGCGTATCCTTTTGATCATGCCGACCCTCTCAGAAACGGAAACGGCGCCCCGCGCGTCCATCAGATTGAACGAGTGAGAGCATTTCATCACCAGGTCGTACGCCGGCAGATAGTGGCCGTTCTTTATCAGTACGAAAATCTCGCGTTCGTAGTCGTCAAAATTCCTGCGCAGGTTGGGGACATCCGCGTATTCAAAATTATAATGCGAGAACTGCTTTTCCTGGGTCCGGTACATCTCGCCGTAGGTTAGCCGGTCGTTCCACATAAGGTCATAAACGCTTTTTTTCTTCTGCACGAACATCGCCAGACGCTCCAGACCGTACGTGATCTCTACGCTTATCGGATTAAGTTCGAAAGAAGCCATCTGCTGGAAATAAGTAAACTGCGTCACCTCCATCCCGTCCAGCCAGACTTCCCAACCTACGCCGGAGGCGCCCAGGGTCGGAGATTCCCAGTCGTCCTCTATCCAGCGGATATCGTGTTCATCAGCGTTGATGCCGACGGCCTTGAGGGATTTCAGATATATCTGCTGTATGTCTTTTGACGGCGGCTTAATTATTACCTGGTACTGATAATATTTACCTAATCGGTTGGGGTTCTCTCCGAAGCGCCCGTCTCCGGGCCGACGGCAGGGTTCGACGTAGGCCACACGATTAGGCTTAGAGGTGAGCGAACCGAAAAAAGTGGCTGGGTTAAAAGTGCCGGCGCCTTTTTCCAGATCGTAAGGCTGTATTATGGCGCAGCCCTGCTTGGCCCAATACTGGTCAAATTTGAGTATGATGTCCTGAAAATTCACGATTATAACCTCCGCAACGAAATTATTACAGGTATATTATACCGAAAACTGCGCCCGGAATGATAAAGCCGTGAAACTGGCACCGCCGCGCTGTCTTGCTGTCGTACTGCCGCGCTAAACAAATTCAAGCGTTTTAAGCTGCTGATTGAGCTGTTCCGAAAAAAATCTTTTCAGGAGATTATCGAGGTAATCCATTGCCTGTGGCTGCGCCGCCAGGGCATGGACATCGGACCATGTTCCGTCATGCAAGGTTTCCCAGAGCCTGGAGTCCAACCCTACCGAACTGTGCTTAAACCCGAAGCCCGCGGTCTCCAGTGCGCGCAGAGTGAAGGCCCGGCGCATCCATGGGGATATTCCGGCTAATTTTGGTTCGCAACTGACGCCAATTGGCGCAAGGGCAGCGCCCGGGTATTCTGTTCCGCGGCCAAAAGAGCAGGCCGGAACGCCATCCAGATTTTGAAGCGCCCCCAACAAAAGTTCGTATTTCTCCGGACTGGGCTGATGGGAGGGGGTAAGCTTGTTAACAACTTCACAGAAATATAAAGCGGTGAACAGGCTATCAGTATTCAGCCGGATGCTGGGGAAGACGGAAAGGGAACTGCCGCCCGTACAGACGGGGAAATTGGATCCGTTCTTAAGATAAAAGCGATAGTCGCCCCAGCTGACCGGCTCCGAAAGAGCCCGGAGCTTCCCCTTGGAAAGGCGCACGCTTTTGAAATTGACTTCAAGCTTACCCCTGTCCTTGGTGAAAACAGTTACTATGCGGTCGTTCTCGCGCAGCGGCCTGCGCCACAAAACAATGCCGTAATCACAGAAAATCATAATGATATATTAGCAATTTACCTTACGGCAAATCGCGCGACAGCAGATAGCGCTACACTGCAAATAAGCAATTTTTACAAATTTTCCCTGCTGTTATGTATTCGGTTTCTTCTGCTGTCCCGCTGCCGCGCTGTCTTGCTATCTGCCACTTGCCCTTTGTCTTTTGTATATTTATTTAATATAATTAACACACTATGCTACCTACATACAGACCAAATGTCAGAAGAAGAAAAAAGACTCTCGGTTTTCGCGCAAAAATGAAAACCGCGGGCGGAAGAAAAACTTTAGCTAGAAGACGCGCGAAAGGGCGATGGCATCTCATTCCCGACTAGACGCTTGCGCGTTTATCGGCGTCGTTGAATGAAAAAGTTTTCTTTTACCAGGAACGCACGCCTGCGCTGCCGGAAAATCTTTGATTTCGTATTTAGCGAAGGGGAAAAATCCTCCACGCGCGACTTAGTGATGTGGGCCTGCGTGCCGGGCCTGAATAAAGCCGGGGCAAAAGCGCCAGGCCTTATCGCAAACGGCGGCAGAAGATTAGGCCTCGTCATCAGCAAAAAGACCGGCGGCGCGGTACAGCGCAACAGACTTAAGAGGCTTCTGCGGGAAGCCTACAGGCTGTCAAAGTACGATCTGCTGGACGGAGCGCACATAATAGTATATCCGAAAGCCGGATGCGCTATAAACAACCTTTTAGAGGCCCGGAAAGCGCTGAGCGCGATCTGGGCAAGAGCGAAGATAAAAAATGCGGAGCGATAAAAACGCCCTAGGAAAGGCCGCGGACGCGGCTCAGACAGCGTACAGACTTTTCAGACCACTACTGGGGCCTCGCGCCTGCAGATTTCACCCGACCTGTTCCGAATATAGTTTCCAATCCTTTAAAACGCATGGCTTGTTCAGGGGCGCTTTTTTAAGCGCCGCGAGAATCCTCCGTTGCCATCCGTGGAATCCGGGCGGATATGACCCCGTGCCGTCGTTATCACAACATACGTCCGCCGCAGACTTAAATATCGCAAATATCAGGGAGACAAATTAATGCAGAAGAACCTCGTGCTGGCAGTCGTGCTGTCCTCAGCGGTGTATATAGCATGGTACTCCTATATAGGAAAGCGGCCGATGCTCAATCCAGCCTCCGCGTCCACGGCACAGTCGCAGCAAAGCGCCCCTGCGACGTCCGCCGCCACAGCCCTCAATGTTTCAGGGCAATCAACGGCGGCCGCAGCCTCCGGCCCGCTGGAAGCTGACTGGGCTAAACGCTCCGTGGAACTCAGCCTTAATAAGGCCACCTACGCCTTCCACCCGGCCGGCGCCTCAATAAAGAGCGTGGTTTATCAGGGGCCTGTGTCCCCTGTCGAACTTGTAAAAGATCCCTCTCCGGGCTTTCTCAGCTCTTTTGACGACCTCACCTTCACCCTCAAAAGCAAAACCACCGACAGCGTAACCTTCGAAGCCCGCGCCGCCAACGGCGTAACTATAATCAAGAAATTTATCCTTAACGGAGAGGATAAGATAAATCTGCTTGAGATAACAGCGGTGAACCCTTCCGCCGCCCCTGCAGTATTCGCGGCTTGGAACCTTAAGCTGGGCCCCGGACTCGGCACTGTCAAAAGCGAAGAAAAAGAAAACCCCTCTCTTTGGAAGGCTCAATACACGTTTCAGGAAGAGGGTAAAAAGTTCCCGACCATAAAAACCATCAAGGAGAACCAGAAGGCCGGGTCCTGGATCTGGGCCGGCGTGGATAACAGGTACTTCCTGGCCGCCGTGCTGGGAGGGGACCTGAAACGCGACGCTCTTAATATCTCCATGCCGGAGATCGGAGGAAAGAAAGCGCCCCTCTTGTCTATGCCATTCGAAGCGGAACTGCTGGCGCCCCGGGAAACCCGCGTCTGGCGCGTGGAGTTTTATATTGGGCCCAAGGACTATAAACTGCTCCAGGCGTTAGGGCACGGCCTTGACCGCTCCGTGAATTTCGGTTTTTTCTCCCCGCTTGCAAAAATAGCCAATTCGGCACTGGACTATTTCCACAAACTAACCGGGAATTACGGCGTTGCCATCGTCATAATAAGCGTTCTCCTGCAGATACTTATTTTTCCGCTGAGCTGGAAATCCTACAAAGCCATGGCCGTCATGAAAAAAATCCAGCCGGAGATGCAGGCCATCCAGGCCCGCTACAAGGCGGACCCCAAGCGCATGAACACGGAAGTCATGGAACTTTACAAGCGGCACGGCACCAACCCGCTGGGCGGTTGTCTGCCGATGCTCCTGCAAATCCCCATTTTCTTCTCGCTTTTCACGGCGCTGCGCAATTCATGGCCTCTGCACGGCGCGCCCTTTATCTTCTGGATAAAGGACCTGTCGGCAAAAGATCCGTACTATATCCTGCCGCTTGTCATGGGCGGCATCATGTTCCTGCAGCAGCATCTGAACCCGCAAACAGGCGGCGACCCCGCTCAGGCGGCCATGATGAAGTGGATGCCGGTTGTATTCACCTTTATGTTCCTGACCTTTCCGTCGGGACTGGTGCTTTATTGGCTGATAAACAGCATCTGGGGCTTCGCGCAGACTATGATTTTACAGAAACAACAGGCGTTGAAAGATAAAGCCTATTAGAACAGGCTGAATTTTACACACAGTATCGGAGGAACAAAAAATGAAAGAAACAAAAGTAGAAGCTAAGACCATACAGGACGCCGTCGAGATAGGCCTCATAGAACTGGGCCTCAGACGCGATCAGGTTGAAGTTGTAGTAGTGAGCGAGGGAACAAAAGGTTTCCTCGGTTTAGGCGCGAAAAAAGCCTGCGTAATGCTGCGCGAGAAAAAATGGACCGGAGGCGGTCATCATGAAGAGCGCGACACCCGTCGCGAACGCCCCTCCTCTGGCCGCGGCAGAAGCGACGGCCCCCGCCGCGACGGAGGTCCCAGACGCGACAGATATGACGCAAGACCCCGCCCCGCGCGAACGCCCCAGGACAGGCCTTACCAGGAGAGACGCCCCGACGCCGGTTACGCGAGACGGCCCGACGCTGTCTACCAGGATATCAGCCTGGCCATGGAAGCCGTGCAGGCGCCGGAAGATCCCATGGAACACGCGAAGTTGGCGCTGACAACAACCCTTAAACTAATGGGCCTTGAAGCCAGCATCACTGACACCAGGCACGACGCCGCGGAGGGGATCATATCCATGAAGTTCGACTCTCCTGACGCGACCGTATTCACCGCCGAGAACGCCAGAGGCCTGCAGTCCCTCCAGTTCCTTATCAACTCCATAATCAACAAAAACCGCAAGAACCGGATATCTGTCAGGATAGATACCGCCGACTACTGGAACAAAAAGGAAGAGGAACTCGCGCTGAAAATGGAAGCGGTCGTAAAGGATGTTATCGGAACCGCCCGCCCCTACCGTCTGGAGCCGATGTCCGCGCCTTTGCGCAAATTCGTGCACAGCCTGATAAAGGCCAAGTATCCGGAAGTGGAGACGCTTTCGGAAGGCGAAGGCAAATGGCGTAAGGTCGTAATACGGCCGGTTACGCAGAAAGAAACCGCGCAGCAATAATCGGGATAGTGACTGGTGCAAAGCACAATTCGGTGAACAAGCGGATAGTGCAGAGTTGAGAGTGCAGAGTAAACAGCGCAGGGTGCCGGTACCCTCCTTATAAACTCGCCACTAGCCACTCGCACTATCCGCTTTTTTATATTTACTATGATCATCCCAGACACCACCCAGACCATAGTGGCGCCGGCATCGGCTCCGGGCCTCGGCGCTATAGCGGTGGTACGCCTTTCCGGGCCGGAAGCGCATAATATAGCGTCCGCCTTCCTCAAACCACTCTCCGCTTTTAAAAAACCGCGGCCGGGAACGTCTTATCTGCTGAAGGCCGAGGAAAACGGCCGTCTCCTGGACAAAATCGTAGTCATCTTCTACCGCGCGCCGAAGAGTTATACAGGAGACGATATGGTGGAAATATTCTGCCACGGTTCGCCCTATATAATCTCCAGGCTGCTGCGTCTCTCAATAGCCAACGGGGCCCGCGAGGCCGCGCCCGGAGAATTCACGCTGCGGGCCTTTATGAACGGCAAGCTCGACCTGACCCAGGCCGAAGCCGTGAACGATCTCATAATCTCGGAAAGCGCAGCTTCGCACCGGGCGGCGATCACGCAGGTGGAGGGGGAAGTTTCCTCCCGCATCAGGAAACTGCGCGGGCGCCTTGTGGACCTCCTGAGCGAATTGGAGGTCAGGCTGGACGACGCCTACGGCGAACTCCCGGCATTGGACTCCGAAGCTTTCGCCGGGCGGACGGCCGCGGCCGCGGCTGGAATAAAAACCCTGGCTGATAGTTTTGAGCATGGGCGGCATTTAAAACACGGTCTTCGCGTGACGATCGCGGGGGCGCCCAACTCCGGCAAGTCGTCGCTCTTAAACAGGGTCGCGGACAGCGACCGCGCCATCGTCTCGCCAAAAGCCGGAACCACCCGGGACACAATAGAAGAAAGGATAAATCTCTCCGGATTTACCGTAATTTTTACCGATACCGCCGGGATAAGCCCCGCTGCCGAAGACGCCGTGGAGCGCGAAGGGATGCGCCGCTCGATCAAGGCGCTTAAGGCTGCCGATATCATACTCTGGGTCCGCGATATTTCTAAAAGAGACTCCTCAGCAGACCGCAGAGTGGCTGCGGCCATCAAGCGCGCCGCCGCGCCCGGAACCGAACTAATAAAGGTATTTAATAAAAGCGACCTGCCCCCGGCGAGAGGGCCGGGGGAAACGGCGGAAGGGATCAGTATTTCATGCAGGACAGGCAGGGGTGTAGACGCGTTAAAAGATCTGCTGGTCGGTGAGGAAAGAAAGATGTTCTCGGCTGAGTCCTCTTCGGTGATAACTTCGGCCAGGCACTATTCCGCGCTGCTCGGCGCTCACGGAGAACTGACGCGGATCGGGGGCCTGGTGGGACACGGGCCGGAATTTCCTCTGGAACTGGCCGCGGAGCATCTCAGAGGCGCGCTCAACGCCCTGGCCGATATTCTGGGTGAAACGACACCGGAGGAGATTTTGGGCAGAATTTTTGAGAAATTTTGCGTCGGAAAATAAGGCGCGATACGAATTGCGATTACCATGAAAAGATTTAAAAGTGTTTTATTGCTTGCGAAAAAGGTACTGACGGACCCGGCCGGGGCGGCCGCGGATTTTATGACCCCCGGCGCGGGATTCGGCGGCCCGCTGGCCGTCTATTTTGTATATTGCGCGGCCTACGCCCTATTCCTTTATATCAAACCCACAGACTTCCCGGCCGAGTTTTCTGAAACTGCCGGGGAATTCTCCGGCAAGTCCTACGCTTGGCTCTTAGGCGTTCACTCTTTTCTTGATTTAGCCTTCAGCTGCGCCTTGTGCGCCTTATTCGCGGCGTTTGCAGGCTTCATTAACAAAGGCAGGCTGATTTTCAGGTTATTATGCGGATGCGCCGCCTGCGGCGCTTACGCGGCGGCCGCCTTCTATTACAAAGCCGAACCGGTGTACGCATTGCCTTTTCTGGCAGCCACGGGCGTCGCGGCTTACGCCGGGATCCGCGCCAAAAAAACAGGAGCATTAGCTTTTCTTCGCTTCTCACTCGCCGCAAACGCCGCTATGGTTATCTGCCTGCCGGCGTCCCTGCTGGCGGCGTTCACGCGCAACGAAACGCTATACACGGCGGCAGAATTCGCCGGAGGGATATGGCTGATGGTCCTGATCATAAAAGCCGCTAAAACTATTTTCGGGGGGACAATGGTGCGCTCAACCCTGACCCTCCTATTCTCCATGATAGCGGCTGTATTATCTTTTTATATGCTGAAGAACCTCGGGATCATCCCGGCCTCAGTTTTCAGATTCATGATGTTCATGTGAACTTATGGCTTATTTCGACTATCCCGGTAATTTTGACGTCATAATCGTCGGCGGCGGACACGCCGGCTGCGAGGCCGCTTTAGCCGCCTCCGGTATGGGGATGAAGACATTAATGATTACCCATGACCTGGACACTATAGCTCTGATGTCATGCAACCCCTCAATAGGCGGCGTGGGTAAAGGCCAGATAGTCAGAGAGCTGGACGCGCTGGGCGGACACATGGCCCGCGTCACGGATTTTTCCACTCTGAGCGCGCGTATGCTCAACACTTCGCGCGGGGCGGCCGTCCACTCACCAAGAGCTCAGTGCGATAAAAAATTATACCAGTCTGCCATGAAGCACGCCCTTGAGCTGGCCGATAACCTGGCCCTGATTCAGGACGAGGCGGCACAGATCTGGACCGAAGGCTCCAGGCTCCGCGGAGTAATTACCGCGCGCAACACGCGTTACACAGCCGGATGCGTCATCCTTACCACCGGCACGTTCCTGAACGGCGTAGTGCACATCGGCGCCTCCTCTTTCCGGGGCGGGCGCTATAACCATCCGCCGTCCGACGGCCTGTCTCCGTCACTGGTGGCGCTTGGGTTTAAACTCGGGCGGCTTAAGACCGGAACTCCGATGCGCCTGAACGGACGGACCATAGATTTCTCTGAGTGCGAAGAGCAGAAGCCAGACGAACCGCCGGCGCTTTTCTCACACTTCACAGGACGGACGCAGCGAAAACTCCTGTCATGCTGGATAACGCGCACCGGTTCACGTGCCGCCGCCGTAGTCAGGGCCAACCTTAACAAATCCCCGCTTTACTCGGGACGCATAAAGTCCGCCGGGCCGAGATACTGTCCCTCAATCGAAGACAAAATAGTCAAATTCCCTCACCATCCCGAACACATCCTGTTCCTTGAGCCGGAAGGGTTCGACACCGAGGAATACTATGTTAACGGACTGTCCACCAGCCTGCCGGAAGAAGTGCAGCTGGAACTGGTGCGCTCGATAAAAGGGCTGGAGCGCGCCGAGCTTATGCGCGCGGCCTACGCTATCGAGTATGACTATTGTCCGCCGCAGCAGCTGGATTATAATCTCGAATCCAGGATGCTGCCGGGGCTCTTCATGGCGGGGCAGATAAACGGCACAACAGGATACGAAGAAGCCGCGGCGCAGGGACTTATGGCCGGGATAAATGCAGCCCTGAAACTCAAAAATCTTGCGCCCCTTATTCTCGGCAGGGACGAATCCTACATAGGCGTGATGATAGACGATCTGATCTCCAAGGGCGTGGATGAGCCCTACCGCATTTATACCGCCCGCGCGGAATACCGCCTGCTTCTTCGCCAGGACAACGCGGATTTGAGGCTCATGCCGCACGGCTTCCGGATCGGTCTGGTGCCTGAAAGATTTAAAACTGGTTTTGACCTTTACAAAAACACCGTGGAACTCTTCAGGTCCCGCGATAAAAGATCCATCTCCTGGTCAAAGGCCTGTGCCCGTAAAACACCCCCCGATCATCAGGAGACCGACGGTGCTATGGCCCCCTGGACCCGGGCTAAAGCCGAAGCAACGGCCAAAATTGAAAAAGAATACGCTTCCTATATCGCGCTCAATCTGCGCGAGGCTGAAAAGATGAAACGTTTTGAACACGTGATTATACCGGAGAGGCTGGACCTGGCCGCCATTACCGGCCTCTGTCTGGAGTCCAAACAAAAACTGCTCAAGGTCCGTCCCGGGACTCTGGCCCAGGCCGCGAGGATCCCCGGAATAACACCGACCGATATACAGCTTTTATGGGTACATGTAAGCCGAATGACGAAAACAAATACCAAAATATCGGATCGGGGCGGACGAACTTAATGGACGCGATAATCAAAGAGACCCTGCTGAAATGGAATCTGGCCCTGACAGAAGAACAGACTTCCAAACTCGAACTTTTTAAAGAGGAGCTGTTGGAAAAGAACTCGCGCTTTAATCTGGTTTCTCAAAATGACGCCGGGGATCTCTGGCCGCGTCACATATTGGACGCTCTGGCCGGCGCCCCGCTACTTGCAAGGCTGCTCAAGCCGGGCGACCGCGTTGCCGACGCGGGGGCCGGAGCCGGCTTCCCGGGCATACCGCTTGCCGTCGCTCTGGAACCGATAGCTTTCGACTTTTGGGATTCCAGTCTCAAACGCTCAATGTTTCTTACCTGCGCGGCCTCCCGTCTGAAGCTAAAAACCGTCCGCGCCCTGCATCTGCGCATAGGACAGAGCGGCCCGGCCGAAACCGGGAAATACGGCGCTGTGGTGGAACGGGCCATGGGAAAACTTGAAAACATACTGCCTCAATGCTTAAATATGGTGAAAGGCGGCGGGGTCTTCCTGGCCTGGCAAACCGCCGCGCAGTTGGCCCAGGAACGGCCGGCCGCCCAAGAAGCCGCGCGCAAAGCCGGGGCCGAACTGGCCGAAACAGTATCGTACAGGCTGCCGGGAGAAAAAGAAGACAGATCAATACTGGTGTTCAGAAAGGTATGATAAACACATAAGCGGATAGACCGTCCGCGGTAAAGTGAACAGGGCCGTAACGCTGATCTTGATACTCCTTTTTGATTTTTATTCGTCGTTTCATTACTTCGCCGCCATATGGATATTCTAGGTAAACTAAGGGTAATTTTCTGGGGCCTTGTTGTAGGGCTTTGGGGACTTTTCATGTACCAGTACATAAGCGACGACCTGGCCCCGATCCCTAAAATACAGATTACTAAAAACCCGTTCTACGGCAGACCGATGGCAGACAGGGTGATTAAAACCACCCCGGAGTACGCGCCCGATATCCGGTCCGCGACTGCGGTTCAACCCGCACAACCCGGTTCACACCTGATCAGCCCTTTGGCGGGGGGGTTGGACATAAAGGAAATAGGCGCGGATCCGGAAATGATGCCGGAGCATTCCGCGCAAGAAAAAGCTACGGTTACCCAAAGCGTGTCGGACAGGGCAGAGGCCCCGCCGCAGGCCCCGCCCGGCTTCGCAATGAAAGAGACGCGCAATTTTGTAATCTACGAAGAGGGCGCGGAAGTGTCAAAAGATCTGCTTAAAAACATGGAAAGCCTGCACGGCAATATCATGCTGGACCTGATAGCTTTTTCGCCGTGGACCAGGGACAGAAAAGTCTTCGTGTATTTCACCAACAGCCAGGATACATACAAACGCCTGACCGGCCGCCCGGCCTGGTCAGGCGGCGTGGCATCTTTAAGCGAGCGGAAAATATATCTTTTTAAGAGCGAGGAAGCGTTCGGAATACTGGCGCATGAACTCACGCATATTTATTTTGACAGTTTTTTCCCGTCTGACCGCCAAAGTCCGCTGTGGCTGAGCGAAGGAATGGCGACTTATGTGCAGTCGGAAAGAGGCCATTCCACTCCTCGCTGGCTATCGCAAAATCTGGCGTTGTTGGGCAAAGGCGAGGGGTTCAAGCTGGCCGATATGGTGCGCATAGAAAACATGCAGGGAGCTGACGAAGACAGCGTACGGCTCTGGTATGCGCAGTCCTACAGCATAGTACGATTCCTTACCAGGATGCGGGCGGGCGAGGCTTTTTATCTGTTTTGTAAAGGCTTAAGGGACGGAACGCCGGTGTCCCAAGCTCTTTTTCAGGCTTACGGCATGCCTTACAATAAGCTTTCTTCGCTGGAATACGCCTGGCGCTATGATCTGAAGACCGGTAAAATTTCCGGCGCGACCCCTAGTCAATAATTGAGTTCCTTTACACCCTCTAATCCTCTAGTCCTAAAGTCCTCTGTTGCTCCGATTCTCCAATCCCTCGTCTATTTTCACGACCTTTTGGATTAAAAAAACGTTATATATTAACGCTTTTTTTAATTTGGCATTGACAACCACCAAAGCATTCACTATACTCTAAGTCCAGTGGTTTAAAGTGGTGGATAATGTTAGTAAGTGGTTTATAATGTTGTAAAATGTAACCATTGATCACCCGGCTAACGCTAATTTTATGAGCACTCTTTACGGCGAATATTCCTACGTGATGGATTCAAAAAACCGCATGTTCATTCCCGCGCGGTTTAGGGAAGAGCTCCGCAAAGAAGATAAGAACTACTTCATGCTTTCTATAGGACTTGACCGCTGCCTCTACCTCTTTATGCCGTCGAAGTGGGAAGAACTTATAGCCAATAATATGGAAATTTTTAAATCGGAAAATAAGGAAGAGGAACGCGCCTTTAAAAGATTTTTCTTCGGCAACGCGGCCGACGCCCAGTTGGACGAGCAGGGCAGGATACTTGTGCCGCAGAATCAAAAAACCTACGCCGCCCTTAAAAAGGACATCGTAATACGGGGCGTTGGGAATAAGGCGGAAATATGGGATGCGCAGAACTGGGTGAAGTACAAAAAAGACGTGATGGAACCCTCGTTCAAAAAATTCAGCAAGATTTTCGATTTATAAACAGACGGGTATTGCCGCCCGCCCGGGCACTTAAAGGACAAAATTCAATGGATGGGAATTACACGCACCTTCCGGTGCTTTTGGAAGAAACAACGCAGCTGTTGATAACTGACAAATCCGGGATTTATATCGACGCTACACTGGGACTCGGCGGCCACGCAATAAAGATGCTCGCTATCCTGGACGATAAGGCAAAGGTGATCGGCGTAGACTGGGATCCGGAAATGGCGGCTCTTGCCGCAAAAAATCTTGAGCCATACGGAACACGGGCGAAAGTAATCCAGGGGAACTTCGCCAACATTGATGAGATCCTTAAACGCGAGGACCTGGCCGGGGTAACAGGCATATTGTTCGACTTGGGGATCTCCTCGCTTCATTTTGACAAGCCGTCGCGGGGATTCAGCCTTAAGCACGAAGGCCCGCTGGATATGCGCATAAATCCCGGCAACCCTCTGACGGCGTACAGCATAATCAACCACTGGCCTTACGAGCAGATAGAACATCTGATCCGCGTCTGCGGCGAACGCCATTCAAACAAGATAGCCCGCGCCATAGTGGACAAGCGGTCTGCCAAGCCCATGGAGACCACGGCCGAGCTGAGGGACCTGATAGAAAGAGTTGTTCCTTTCAGAGGCGAAAAGATTCACCCGGCCACCAAAACATTTCTGGCTCTGAGAGTAGCGGTAAACTACGAGTTTGACAATCTTACCAGGGGCATACAAAAGGCGATGCCTTTCCTGACCAAAGGCGCCAGAATGGGGATAATAACCTTTCACTCTCTTGAAGACAGGATAGTTAAAGAGACCTTTAAGATCATGGCTGACATGGGCGAATGGAAGATGGTGACCAGGAAGCCGATCATCCCTTCCGAAGCGGAAGTGACCTTAAACAAAAGAGCCCGAAGCGCAAAGCTGCGAGTCATAGAAAAAGCGTAGTCGTACAAACCCGACGCTTAATCCGTACAAAGCATTAAGCGAGGGGGGGACAGTGAGGGAGGAAAGATATGAATCCGGAAAACATCCTTAGGACTGGTTCAAAAATTGGCAAGTTCCTCAGCGGCCGGGCCGCTAAATCCAAACTTAGCGGGCTAAAAGCCGCCGTTTGTCCGACCAAGATATTCTACCTCTGGGAAAAGCACGGCATCAAAAGAATAGAACTCTTCAGCATGGAATAAGACCGGCTGACAGTTGCAGCCGTACCGCAGACCCTGCGGAACCGTTATGAAAAAAACAAGGACCATAAAATTGTCAATATTGGCCGCGGCCGGAGCCGTATTCTTCCTCTTCGCGTGGGAGAATGTGCAGGCGACAAGGCTCGGCTACAACATCGAAGGGCTCCGCAGAGAGATAAAAGACCTTGAAAACAGCAACAACTATCTTAAAAAAGAGATCCGCACATCATTGTCTCCCGAAAAACTCCAGACCGAAGCTCTGAAGATCGGCCTTGTCTATCCTGAACCGGACGCGCTGGTCCTGCTGGATGACGCCGACGGAAATAAACCTTCTAGAGGTTGGCTGGCTAAGCTCCTGCGCCTGGGCAGTTCTGAAATATAAACATCACCACAAAGGGCATATATCGCGCGGGGTGCGCCTTGGGTGGAGCGGAGCGATACAGACTTAAGTTTAAGACCCTTCCGCCTTACTCCCTTTTCTAATGACCGCAAAAACCTTAAGAACAAGAATTCAGGCCTGCTTATTTATAGCCGCTCTGCCCGCAATTCCCATAGCGTTTAGACTCTTCTACCTCCAGACGATAAAACACGCGAATCTTTCAGCGACAGCCGGCCGCGAATTTAACAGAACGGTTTCTGAAACCGGGCCCCGGGGCAGGATATTCGATTCCCAGGGAAACATCCTGGCGGAATCAATAATCACATGGAATTGCAGCCTGTTCAAGAAAGAATTACAAGACCCGCCCGGCGCCCTTTCAGCTCTGGCCTCTGCCCTCGCTATTCCCAAAAAGGATCTGCAGTCCAAATTCCGTAAAAGTAAAAGCTTCGTAAGCGTGAAAAAGGACCTCGACCGCGTCCAAGCCGAAGCGGTAAAGGCCCTGAACCTTAAAGGAGTTCTGCTGGAAGCCGGGCAGAGCCGCTATTATCCCTCCGGGAACCTCGCCAGGAATATCCTGGGAGTTGTGGGCTCGGACAAGGGACTCACTGGAATTGAGGCACTGTATGACAAAGTGCTCACAGGACAGGTCCTGCGCAGAGAGGTTGTGCGCGACAATAGCGGCAAGATTATCTACAAGAACGAATCGGAAGGCGAGGCCGCCCCGATGGATATATACCTGACGATAGACAAGAATATACAGTTTTTCGCTCAGGAGGCCATCAAAAAATATGCCGAAAAAAACCGCTCCGACCTCGCCATGGTACTGGTCCAGGACCCCAATACCGGCCGCATCCTGGCCATGGCTACCTATCCTGAGGCTCTGGAGAAAATAGAACCGGTGGAATGGGTGTATGAACCAGGGTCCACTTTCAAAACCGTCACGGTATCCGCCGCCCTGGAAAAAAATGTCGTAACGACCGGAGACACCTTCTACTGCGAGAACGGCGCCTGGGCATTCAACAACAAAGTTACGATCCACGATCATGAACCGGAAAAGACGTTAACGCTGTCAGGAGTTATGGAGCGGTCATCCAACATCGGCGCGGCTAAGATAGGCATCAAGCTGGGGTTGGAGAACTATTACCTTTACACGAAAGCCTTCGGCTTCGGCACCAAGACCGGGCTGGGCTTTCCCGGAGAATCCGCCGGCATCCTGCGGCCTATAGAAAAATACCGGACCGTGGATCTCGCGGTCGGTTCTTACGGACATGGAATAGCGGCCACGCCTCTGCAGGTGGTCAACGCCTATTCCGCGGTGGCCAACGGGGGGGAATTGCTGGAAACGCGCCTGGTTGACAGAATTACGGATACCGGCGGCACGATAAAATTTAAAAACGAGACATCGGTTATACGGCGGGTCATTTCCAGCAGGACTTACAACACGATAAAGGATATACTGGTAAACGTGGTGGACTCCGGAACCGGCAAAAACGCCGGCGTGCCCGGCTACCTGGTGGCCGGCAAAACCGGCACGTCTAAAAAAATAGATCCCAGAACCGGTGAATATATTACCAACAAAAATGTCGCTTCTTTCTGCGGTTTTTTTCCGGCCGACAAACCGCAGTATACGATTCTGGTGATTCTTGACAACCCTAAACTCTTTCATTACGGCGGCGAAACGGCCGCCCCCGCCTTTCAGGATATAGTCAAAAAAATAATCACCCTTAAAGGAATCAGGCCCGACAAAACCCTGTTGGAGCGCAAGCTACCGCCCGCCACCCATGTGACAGATTAGGATAACCGCTCTCCGGGATCGTTTTCCAACTATCCCTAAATTTTCTATCATATAGTTAATATATGCGACTCAAAGAAATTTTAAAGGGGGTTCCCGAAGCCCTGATAACCGCAGACGCCGAGATACTCTGTATAACCAATGATTCCCGAAAAGTACAAAAAGGCTGCCTATTCTTCGCGGTGACCGGAATAAATGAAGACGGCAATACATACATCCGGTCGGCAATAATGGGCGGGGCAGCCGCAGTCGTAACGGGCAGACCCGTCCCCCCGGAACTGGCTGGCGCTCATCCCCGAATCTCCTGGGTATCCGTAACCGACGTCCTCGGAACATTTTCTAAGGCCGCCTCACAGTTTTATGAACATCCTTCGCGCCGCTTTAAGCTGATCGGCGTCACCGGGACCAACGGCAAGACCACCACGGCCTATCTGCTTGAGAATATTTACGCACTGGCCGGCGCGTTTCCCGGAGTCATCGGCACCATTGATTACCGCGTGGGAGGGAAAGTCATATCTAAAGCGGCCAATACCACACCGTTAGCCGGCGAGCTGCACTCGCTTTTCAGAATGATGGCCGACGCCGGAGCCGCGGCCGTGGTAATGGAAGTGTCATCGCACGCTCTGGCGTTGAAGCGCGCGGACGAAGCCGCCTTTGATGTCGCCGTTTTCACCAATCTCCAACGCGATCACCTGGACTTCCATAAGGATCGTGAAACCTATTTCAAGGCTAAACTCAGATTATTTGAGCTGCTCGCGGCCTCGCCGAAAAAAAACAAGAGCGCCGTAGTGAACGCGGATGAAGACAGGGCGGGGGAGATACTTTCCGCGCTCAGCGACAACCTGACCCCTGTGACCTACGGCATAGACAAACCCGCTGACTTCAGGGCTGAAAACGCGGAGATATTGCAGGACCGCACAGTGTTTGAACTCAGCGCCCGCGGGACGCGCCGCCGGGTGACTCTGCGCCTCCTGGGCCGATATAATATTTATAACGCCCTCGCCGCCGTCGCCGCATCGGTTTCCGCCGGCGTTCCGCTTGAGACGGCCGTCAGAGGCGTAGAAACCCTGACGACCGTTCCGGGAAGGCTTGAGCGGGTGGAACTCGGCCAGCCTTTCGGAGTATTCGTGGATTACGCCCACACCGACGCCGCGCTGGACAATGTGCTTTCCAACCTCCGTAAGATGCCGCACGGCAGGATCATCACGGTCTTCGGCTGCGGCGGAGACCGGGACCGTACCAAGCGCGCCCCGATGGGAAAAGCGGCAGCCTCGCTGAGCGATTACGCCATAATAACCAGCGACAATCCGCGCGGGGAGGATCCTGACCGCATCTTCGCGGACATACAGGACGGGCTCAAGGACGCCTTCACAAACTTCACCCTGATACCGGACCGCAAATCAGCCATCACAAAAGCCGTGGAAATGGCTCAGGCCGGCGATATAGTCCTGATAGCCGGTAAAGGACACGAGGATTACCAGATACTCAGCGACCGCACCATACATTTTGACGACAGAGAAGCAGCAGCCGAAGCGATCAGAAATAAGGTTCCTTATGAGCCAAACCTCTGATCATTCAATCCTCTTCTATGAATCTTAGAACTAATATTGAAACGTTGGCTAAAGTTGTGAACGGACGCGTACTCAAAGGGAGCCTTGGCGCCGCTTTCAACAGTTTCGAAACTGATACGCGTAAGTTGAAAGGCGGAGAATTCTTCTTTGCGTTGAAGGGGGAAGAGCACGACGCTCATGTTTTTCTGGAGGAGACGCTGGCCAAAGGCGTAAAAGGCTGGCTGGTAGAGGACAACAAGATCGGCCGGTTCAAGAATTTCCCAGAATTCGTGATCGGCGTCTGGGATACTCTGAAAGCCCTGCACCGCCTGGCCGCCTGGCACCGCGGCCGGTTCAAAATTCCCATAACAGCTATCACCGGCTCCAACGGCAAGAGCACGACTAAAGAAATGCTCAGATCAATTTTCGAAAAAGCCGGCCCGACCTGTTCCAACGCCGGCAACTTAAACAACCATTTTGGCCTCCCGCTCTCTCTTCTGGAATTGCGCGAGGAACACAAATTCGGCGTATTTGAGTTAGGGGCCTCTAAAAAGGGCGATATCTTCGAAATAGGCGCTCTCGCCAGACCCAGTATCGCGGTCATTACCAATATCGGCCCATCCCATCTGGAATATTTCGGAGACCTGGAAACCGTTTTCCGGACCAAGTCGGAAATCGTCGACTGCCTTGAGCCGGGCGGCACGCTGATATATAATGCTGACGATAAATACCTCGCTCCGCTGAAAGACAGAAAGGTGAATAAACTGAGCTTTGGCTATTACGGCGCCGACATAGGAATTTCCGAAGTCGGCGGCGCGCTCAAACTGAGCTATAAAAACGAGGTTGCAGAAATCCGCCTGCCATCCTCCGTCCGGCATAATTATCGCAATGCCGCCGCGGCGGCCGGCGCGGCCATCGCATCCGGTCTTAGCCTGACCGCGGTGAAGGACGGGCTGGAATCATTCACGCCGCCGCCCATGCGGATGCAGATACTTAATATCAACGGCTCCACCGTCATACTGGACGCCTACAACGCAAACCCCGCTTCTATGCGAGCCGCGCTGGAGACAGCTTTCAGCTCCTCTTTCCCAAAACCTTTTTACCTGGCGCTGGGAGACATGAAAGAGTTGGGCCGGCACTCGATGCGATACCATACCGAGCTGGGTGAATATCTGGCAACTCTGGACGCGGATACGGTCTTCCTGGCCGGCCCGGAGATGAAAGCCGCGGCCGAAGAAATGGATAAAAAAGGTAAAAGCGCGAAAGTCGTATACGCCGAATCATGCGAAGCCTGGGCGGAAGATCTGCGGGCCGCGATACGAACCGGCAAGGGGACGTTCCTGTTAAAGGCTTCCCGGGCGATGAAATTTGAGAAACTGATAGAAGGATTGTAAGCTACAAGCAAGTTTATTCAGCACTATACTCAGGAGACATTAATGCTCTATTACATTCACTATTTTAAGGACATCTTCACCCCGCTCAATGTGTTTCAGTACATAACGTTCAGGATCGGGGGAGCGATTATGACTTCCTTTTTCCTGAGCCTTCTGATAGGACCGGCGCTCATTGCCAAACTGCGCTCCTTCAAAATAGGCCAGATTCAGCGCGTCGACGGCCCCAAAAGCCACCTCTCAAAAGAGGGCACTACGACCATGGGCGGCCTGCTTATATTCCTGACATTGATACTCAGCACATTGTTGTGGGCAAGACTGGACAACCGTTTCATTCTGCTGCTTATTTTCACGACCGTCATACTCGCCTTCACCGGCTGGATGGATGATTACACGAAACTGGTGAAGAGGAACCCAAAAGGGGCGTCTTCGAAGTTTAAATTCCTTCTGCAGGTTTGCACAGCCACAGTTGTGGTCGGATATCTGGCAGTGGACCCGCCTAACGCCGCCTACGCAACCAGTGTTTCCGTACCCTACACAAAAGAGCTTTACCTTAACTTGGGCTTTCTTTACGCCGCGCTTGCAATGTTTATGATAATAGGTTCGTCCAACGCGGTCAATCTGACCGACGGCCTCGACGGCCTGGCCGCCGGCACCATCGTTTTCGCGGCGTTAACCTTCGCTATCCTGGCGTACTCGGCCGGGAACGTGAAGCTGGCCGCATATTTTAAGATTATACATGTGGCTGGCGCGGGCGAGATCGCTGTTTTTCTGGCCGCGCTGATCGGGTCCTGCCTGGGGTTCCTTTGGTTTAACGCCTATCCGGCGGAGATTTTTATGGGCGACACCAGTTCACTGTTCCTGGGCGGAGCGATAGGCGTTTCGGCCATAGCGGTAAAGCAGGAACTCATTCTGCCGATAGCGGGGGGGATTTTCCTGCTTGAAACGCTTTCGGTCATATTGCAGATGGGATCCTACAAACTGCGCGGAAAGAAAAAGCTTTTTCTGATGGCTCCGTTACATCATCACTACGAGATAAAAGGCATAGCCGAATCAAAAGTGACGGTGCGTTTCTGGATAATAGGCATCATGCTGATGCTGGCGGCGTTATCGTCGCTTAAAATAAGATAGAGAACCAGAGGACTAGAAGATCAGAGGATCAGCAGTATCCGGAAAAATCACATTGATTCTTCAGTCCTCCAATACTCTGATCCTCCCAATTATGTTCATACCTGAAAAATTTAAAGGCAAAAAAGGTCTAGTGATCGGCGCGGGTAAATCCGGGGTCGCCTGCGCTAACCTCCTGACTTACGGCGGATTTAAAGTTCTGCTGAGCGACACCTTACCTCTGGATAAACTTAAAGAGCGGCTCAAAACGTTAGACGGAAAGGTGGAAATTGAGGTCGGCGGCCACACCAGCAAAGCGACGGAATGCGGTTTCGCGGTTAAAAGCCCCGGTCTGCCCCATTCAAATCCTCTTATAGTAAAACTTAAAAAAAACCGGATCCCGATCTTTAGCGAAATTGAAACGGCGCTCGCCTTCTCCGAAACAGCTGATTTTTTGGCCGTCACCGGCACCAACGGTAAAACAACCACTACGGTCCTGCTCGGGGAAATAATGAAGCGCGCCCTTAAAACCCGTGGCTCAAAAGCATGGATCTGCGGCAATGTGGGCACCCCCGCCTCCATGGTCGCGGGAAAAGCCGCCGCCGGCGACACGATAGTAATGGAGGTCTCCAGCTACCAACTGGAAGACAGCTCGTGCCTGCGCCCGCTTACAGCCTGCGTGCTCAATATCACTCCGGACCACCTGGACCATCACGGGACTATGGAAAATTATATCTCGGCCAAAACGAAGGTGTTCCGTTTTCAGAAAAAAAACGATGCCTGTGTTTTTAACGCCGATGACGCGTATTGCCGCCAAATAGCCGGGCGCTGCCCTTCAAGAAAGTTTTTTTTCTCATCCTCCCGAAAAGGCGGACGCCTTAACGCCTGGGTGGAGGGTGGGCGTCTGGTTTTCAGTCTGGACGGAGAGCGGCATGTGCTTACCGCCCCGGCTCTCCCCGGCCGCCACAATCTGGAAAATGCCATGTGCGCCGGGCTAATGGCCCTCACGCGCGGCGTTGACCGCGCGGATATACAGAAAACTTTTTCAGCTTTCAAAGGAGTGGAGCACCGCATAGAGCCGGCCGGGAAAAAGAGGGGCATAGCTTTTATTAACGATTCAAAGGCGACAAATGTTGATTCCACACTGGTAGCGCTGAGGGCCTTAGGAAAGAGGCGCAGAAATATCTGGCTGATACTGGGTGGCCTGGATAAGGGCAACCCCTACTTTCCTTTGGCGCCGCTTATCAGTAAATCAGTGAAAGCGGTACTGACCATCGGCGCTGCGTCGGTTAAAATCGGGAATGAACTCAAGGACGCGGCTCCGATCATCAGCGCGGGAACAATGGCCAAAGCCGTAGCCGTGGCGCTGCATCGGGGGGAAAAGGGAGATATCGTCCTGTTTTCTCCGGCATGCGCCTCTTTCGACCAGTTCAGGGATTTCGAAGACCGGGGCCGGAAATTCAAGGCTTTGGTGAAAAAAATTCAAGCGGACCGGACATAGACCACGGCGTATGGCGTGTATCCGATGCCTTATAGCGATCAGCGATTTTGGAGCTTAACTCACTATGGACTTTTCATCCCGTCGGGCGAGACCCGCTTATAACACCATAAAGAACAGGAGTCTGAAGTACATGGACTTTTCCCTTTTCTTCATAGTCCTTACCCTGCTGGGCCTGGGCCTTATCTCGCTTTTCTCAGCCAGCGCCATCTACGCGGCGAATAAAGGGATGGATTCTCTCTTCTACGTTAAGCGTCAGGCTTTATGGATGCTTATCGGCCTTGGCCTCACCGCCGTCATAGCCAGGGTTGACCTTGAAAAGATACGCGAATTTATAAAACCGGCCGTAATCTTAACCGCCATCCTCCTGCTGGTTACTCTTTTTATGCCTCCCGTGGCCCACGTTAAGCGCTGGATACCGCTGGGACTTATGAAGCTGCAGATGAGCGAATTCACGAAGATAGTTTTGGTCCTCTACCTGGCCGATTTTTTTGACCGCAACCTGAGCCACATCGCCTCGGACACCAGACAACTGCTGAAACCACTGGGCGCCATGGCCGTGATGCTGATCCTGATCGCTCTTGAGCCTGACCTCGGCACGCCCAGTCTGATATTCGGCGCCGCTCTTATGATGTTCTTCGCGGCGGGGGTTAAACTCCGTTTCATTTTTATACCTATCGCCGCCATGATTCCAGTTTTCATTCTGGAGCTTTTCCGCCACCCCTATCGCCTGGCCCGCCTAAAGGCCTTTATGTCGCCCTGGGATAACGCGGCGGGCACAGGGTACCAACTGGTCCAATCGCTGCTGGCAGTGGGTTCCGGCGGATGGCTCGGCAAAGGCCTGGGCGCTTCCCAGCTCAAACTGTATATCCCGGAACCGTATACCGATTTTATTTTCCCGGTGATAGCCGAAGAGATAGGCTTCATCGGAAGCATGTTCATTGTGTTGCTTTTCCTGGCGCTGCTTATAAAAGGCGTACGGATAGCAAGAAACGCTCCCAGCTTTTATACCACGCTGACAGCGCTTGGTCTGACGCTGATGATAGTTTTGCAGGCTTTTTTCAACTTGGCTATGGCTACAGGTCTTATCCCGACGAAAGGCATACCGCTGCCCTTTTTCTCCTACGGGGGATCATCCATTCTCACCACAATGATAGCCATCGGTATAATTCTTAATATCTCGGCCCACAGGAACCAGGCAGGATGACAAACCTCCATACAAAACGAATACTGATAGCCTCCGGCGGCACCGGGGGGCATTTCTACCCGGGCCTTGCGCTGGCGAACGCTCTCCGCGCCAGGGGCGGATGGGAGCCGGTGTTTCTTGTCAAAAAAGGCGACATTTCTATCGGCGCCCTCAGGGAGAACTATTACGCATACGCCGAGATAGACATGACCTCGCTGCCGCGCTCGCTAAACCCTATCGCACACTTGTCTTTCGCTTATAAATTCGCGTCCTCGCTGGCGACATGCCTGCGCGTCCTGAAAGATTTTAAACCAGTTTTAGTCTTCGGCACAGGCAGCTATATTTCCTTTCCCGCGATTCTGGCCGCTTATCTTAAAGGAACGCCGTCCCTTATACACGAGTCAAACGCCAAATTCGGCCTTGGCAACAGATTATGCGCCCGCTTCGCCTCCGCAACCACCCTGGGCCTGCCGGTTAAAGACAACCCCTTCAAAGCCAAATCTGAACTGACCGGGACTCCGATACGCGAGGTTTTCTCGACCCACGCGGACCCGGCCGAAGCGCGCGCCCGCCTGGGATTAAAAGAAGGCGGACCCGTTCTCCTTATCTTTGGCGGCAGCCAGGGCGCAAGGCGGTTGAATCGCGCCGCGGCCGCGGCTGTGAAAAAGATGAGGGAAAAAGGTCTGACCTTCCAGATCCTGCACCTTGCCGGGAAAAAGGACCACGCCGGCACTCTGGCCTTCTACGCGGAATTAGGCATCTCGGGAGAGCCGTCACTCAAGGTGCTGGATTACTGCGAGGATATGAACCTGCTCTACGCGGCGGCGGACATCGTATGCTGCCGCGCAGGGGCCAGCACCGCCGCTGAGCTGATTTATCTTAAAAAGCCCGCCGTACTGGTCCCGCTGCCCACTTCCGCAGGCGGCCACCAGCTTGCTAACGCTAGAATTTTAAGCGATGCCGGCGCCGCGGTAACACTGGAGGAATCACCGGATTTTGACGAACGTCTGGCGATACATCTTGACCGCCTGCTCGGCTCACCGGAGGAATTAAAACGTATGCGCTCCTCTTTCGCGGGACTTAAGCATCTGCCGAGTCCGATGAGAGCGCCGGAAAATATAATCAGCGCAATTGAAAAACTTTTATCCCGCTGAGAATTATAGTGTTACGAACGCCGTTTATCGGCAGCCGAATACACCTGATAATGGAGGCCATAGATGCTTGAAGACGCGAAAGCAAAATTTCTTATTTATACCGGAATATTCCTGGCCTTTATCGGCGCCACAGGCAACGCTTTTGAAGTCGAGCCGATACATAATCTTTTTTATATTTTCGCCTGGTGGGCCTATATCTTAATCATCGACGCGGTAATATACAGAATAAAAGGCGATTCGCTCATCGTTTCCAGGATGGATGAATTCTGGTTCCTCTCCGCTTGGTCGGTCTTCATCTGGTCTCTATTCGAACTGGCCAACCTGCGCCTTCAAAATTGGCAATACATGTTCATCCCGTCCGATAAATCTCTGCGGTGGACCGGCTACTTCCTCGCCTATGCCACCGTCCTGCCGGGACTGTTCGAAACCACGGAACTTCTGGCCTCGACCGGGCTGGCCAGCCGCGCGAAAAGTTTCTCCCTGCGCGTGACCCCGGGACTCCTCAAAAAAATATACCTGGCCGGGGCCGCGGCCCTCATCCTGCCTATGATCCTGCCGCGGTATTTCTTCGCCCTTATCTGGGTAGCGTTCACCTTACTGCTTGAGCCGATAAACTATCGCCTCGGACTTCGCTCCCTTTTACGCGACCTGGAGAGAGGTACCCCGGGCAAACTCTATCAATTGCTCGCCGGAGGCTTTATCTGCGGATTACTCTGGGAATTCTGGAATTTCAAAGCTGGCGCCAAATGGATATACACCGTACCGCTGGCGGGGAATTTAAAGCTTTTTGAGATGCCGGTAGCAGGTTATATCGGCTTCCCGCTCTTTGCCGTGGAATGCTACGCCATGTACAACTTTATCTCCTGCCTGCGGAGGGGAAAAACCTGGGAGCAGGACGCGCAGGAAGCCAATACCGGACCTAAAGCCCCTCTATGGCTGCTTGTTGGAGCGGCCGTATTGTCGCTAACAACCTTTTATACTGCCGCCAAGATCATAGACGCTCATACTGTCCGTCTGTACATCGCATATTTATAAGCGGCCTCTATCATGCGCATTTATCCGTGAGTTATATGTTTTTCAGTAACTACCCTCTAATTTTTAATCATAACAGCGTCTTACATCCGTCAGTCAAAGGGGGCCTTTGGGCCTATCTTTGATTGGGTCTGACGACTATTGACATTTCTCAGGCCGGGGTGTATAACATACCTGTCAGGCAGCTAAAATAAAATGGGCTCGAGGAATTTATGAAAAGAACGCTGAAAGCCGCACTTGCTCTGTCTGTGATCTCCACTATATTCTCAACTATATCTTTCGCGTACGACAAAAGCATATACGGAAACGACGACCGCGTGGAGCTTTTCTCCGCCGCTCCTAAGATAGCCGCGCTGGCGGATTCCGTGGTTTCCTTCTGGAACTCGGCCAGAGTGCAGTATGACTCTGCCTCTAAAACCTTCTCCCTTAAAACGGTAAATTTCGGCGACGCGTACAAACTCTGCCCCGAAGAAAAGTTCCGCGAGCAACCCATGGGCGCTTTCTGTTCCGGCTCCCTGGTGGGCGATGATCTGGTTATGACCGCCGGGCACTGCATAACCAACCAGGCCAAGTGCGACGATACCAAGATCGTCTTCGGTTTCGCTCTCAAGGACGCAAACGGCGAAGCCACGACCAAAATGGAGCAGGATGCCGTCTACACCTGTAAAAAAATAATCACGCGCTTCCTGGGCAGTGAACCCGGCTCCGTAAACCCCGACGGACAGCGCCTCGGCCCCGATTACGCGCTTATCCAGCTTGACCGGAAAGTCATTGGCCACAAGCCCTTGGCAGTAAACAGGAAACAGAATCTTAAAAAAGGTGCCAAGATGATGGTCATCGGCCACCCCGTGGGCCTGCCACTTAAGATCGCGGCCAGCGCCTCTGTCAGAGACGCTTCCCCGGCAGGGTATTTTGTCGCGGATCTCGACACCTTCGGCGGAAACTCCGGCTCGCCGGTTTTCAATGCGGCTACAAACCTTATAGAGGGCATACTGGTCCGCGGCGATGAGGATTTCCAGTCCACCCCGGCCGGTTGCACAACTGTGGCCGTCTACCCCCAGAATGGCGGCCGCGGCGAGGATGTGACCAAAGTCTCCGCACTGGAGTCCTTTATACCGACGCCCGGAAAGAAGAGCGGATCCACTGAAACTATTTCCCGGGATATGAAAACGGTTATTGAAGCACCTGAGGGGCAGGAAGACTTCAACAGGCGTTTCGAAGCGAATTTCCAGTAAGATTTAAAGGCGCCATAGGCCTTAAGCCGTACGCTATTAGGGGTTCCCTTCTATAGCCTATCGGAATATGCCTGTGGCGTTTTGTGTTTAATAACGCCGCACCGCCATACCGTACGGTTATGACCTAAAAGTGATATAATTATTTTCTAAAACAAAGCTAAGAGGGGAATATGAAAACAATATTAACCGCAATTATATTTTTAGGCTTGACCTCCGGCTTCTCCATGGCTGGGGACAGAAAAACCACAGAATGCCCCATGACGGCTAAAAGTAAAAAATGCGCGGTCTGCCCGGAGAAATTGAAAGGCGTGCGAACCGTAAGCCGGAACACGGCGAATGGCGTGGAAATAACCATGTCCGCCGTGGACAAAGAACTCGCCGCGAGGATTCAGGAAATGGCTCTGGTCCACTACAACGCTAAAGACACCCTGGACGCCAACTGCCCGGGCCGCGTGGAAGGCGCCCGAACGAACATAATAAACACTGAAACCGGAGCAAAAGTGGAAATTACCGGCACGACTCCGGAAATGATCAAGAAGATCCAGGAAGCTTCCGTGAAAGGGCATGGGATGTCAATCTCCGCCGGGGAAATAAAAAAAGGCCCTGTCAAAAAATCTGAGCGATCGGTTAGATATATCTGTCCCATGGGTTGCGCGACCTCGGACAAACCGGGCAAGTGCCCGAAATGCGGGATGCAGATGCAGGAGAAGAAGTAAAAACGCCATGGTTACGAAAATGCTCCGCAAAGTTTGCTTTTTTAAAACCCTGACGCCGAGGGAAATAAACCAGATCCTGTCCATCGCCAGGCTTAAGCGTTACAAAAGCGGCGATCTGGTATTCATGAAGGAAGATATCGGCAACAATTTTTTCATAGTGAAGTCAGGGCGGATAAAGATTTACACCTCCATAGGATCGGAGAAAAAAAAGACATTCGCTTTTCTTAAAAAAGGGGACTTCTTCGGAGAGATGTCGCTGTTGGGCGGCAAAGTCCGCTCAGCCTCCGCCCGGGCCGTGGAAGAAAGCGAACTCCTGGTAATATCAAAGAATAACTTCAAGGAGCTTATCCGTCAGAGTCCGGATTTTACCCTAAAACTGCTTTACACGCTGGCGAACCGCCTTAATAAGACCGACAAAGAAATAGAGTCAATGCTGTTCCATAACATTCTGGGCCGTCTGGCCGAAGCTATAATAGATTTAACCAAGGACAACCACGCCAAAATCATAAAGATAGCCATAGACCAGAACGAACTGGCGGAATACATGGGAACCACCCGCGTACCGGTCTGCAGGGCCATAAATACGCTCAAGCGCAGCGGAGTAATAGAATACCGTAGGGGAGAACTCACGGTATTGAGCATGGATAAGCTCCGCTCGATTTCCGGCAACGCCGTATGAACATACACTCCCTCAGGGGTTTTAGAGATTTATTACCGCCCGAATCGACCCTGTTCGCGTGCATAGAGGCCTCGGCCCGGGAGGTCTTCGCGCTTTACGGATACCAGGAGATACGGATCCCCACCATAGAATCCAAAGAATTATTCGTCAAATCCACCGGAGACACCACCGATATCGTTGAAAAAGAAATGTACGCCTTCACCGACCAGGGAGGCAGGGAGGTTGCGGTGCGCCCCGAGGGCACTCCTGGCGTAGTCCGCGCTTACATAGAGCAAAACCTGAGCCAGAGCGGCAGGAACGGAAAATATTTTTATATAGGCAACATGTTCAGAGCAGAGCGCCCCCAGGCCGGCCGCTACCGCGAGTTCACGCAAATAGGGGCCGAATATATCGGCAACGCGTCCCCATTTGCCGACGCTGAAACCATCACCCTGCTGGTGAGGCTGCTGGAAAAAGCCGGCTTGCCCGGACTTTCCGTGGAGATAAATTCTCTCGGCTGCGGAGAGTGCCGCAAGAGCTACCGCGAAATCCTGTTAAATCATCTCAAGGCCAACATCGCCACACTCTGCGAGCCGTGTAAAAATCGGATAGACCGCAATCCGCTCCGGGCTCTGGATTGCAAGATAGACGGCCCCGCCCTGGCTGAAAAAGCCCCGAAACTTACCCTATGCGCGCCCTGCGCCGAACATTTTGACAGGACCCGGACACTGCTGAAATCTTCGGGAGTGGAATTCACGGTTAACCTGAATATGGTCCGCGGCCTGGATTATTACACCCGCACCGTGTTTGAAGTTAAGAGTTCGGCGCTGGGAAGCCAGGACGCCGTTGCCGGCGGCGGACGTTACGACGATCTTGTCAAATCCATGGGCGGCCCGCAGGCCCCGGCCATCGGCTGGGCCATGGGCGTGGACCGCGTGGCCATGCTGTTGAAGGACAAAGCTCCGGCAACGGCTCCGGCCGTGTTCGTGATTGCGGCCTCCAAAGAAGCTCAGGACGCGGCCTTTAAAATCCTGGGCGAACTGCGCGCGCAGAATATAAGCGCCGATTTCTCAAATTTAGAGCTGAGCCTTAAATCCCAGCTCCGCTCCGCCGACAGATCAGGCGCCGTCATCGCCGTCCTTCTTGGCGAGGAAGAAGTACGGAATTCCGTCTGCGCCATAAAGTTCCTCAAGGAAAAGCGCGAACAGCAGATAGTGCCGGCAGCCGGACTTATCACCGAATTGAAACAAATTCTCGGCAACGCCCCGACGCCGTAACCAGGAGTTATATGTCAATCACTACCACAACATTCCGCACTCATAACTGCGGGGAACTTACCGCGAACAACATCGGGCAGACCGTCACGCTGTGCGGCTGGATGGATGTAAAGCGCAACCACGGAGGCGTCATATTCGTGAATCTGCGGGACCTCTACGGCGTCACGCAGGTGGTGGTCAAGCCGGAAAATCCGGTTTTCAAGTCAGCCGAAGACCTCAAGAGCGAATATGTCCTGAAAGTTACCGGTAAAGTTTCGGCCCGGCCCGGCGCGAACGCCAACAAAGGCATGCCCACCGGAGAAATAGAGGTGGAGGCCGGGTCCCTCGATGTGCTGAACGTCTCCCAGCCCCTGCCATTTGAGCTGAGCGAGCACGCCGGGGTCAACGAGGACACCCGCCTCACCTACCGTTTTCTCGATCTGCGCATGCCCCGCATGGCAAAGAACCTGGTATTAAGGAGCCGTCTCTCACAGGTGGTCCGCAATTACCTCTACGCCCTCGACTTTAACGAGATAGAAACTCCTATGCTGACCCGCTCTACGCCCGAAGGCGCGCGCGACTTCGTGGTTCCGTCCCGCAACAACCCCGGAAGGTTCTACGCTCTCCCGCAGTCGCCACAACAGTTCAAGCAGGTGCTGATGATGTCCGGCATGGACCGCTACTTCCAGCTGGCCCGCAATTTCCGCGACGAGGAATTACGCTCCGACCGCCAGCCCGAGCACACACAGATAGATCTGGAGATGTCGTTCGTGGATGAGCAGGATATCGCCCACGTGGTCGAAGGCATGATGCAGGCTGTTTTCGCCCATATAAGCGAAGAGATCTCCGGCCCGTTCCCAGAGATGGAATTTTCAGATGTTATGCTGAAATACGGCTCCGACAAGCCTGATCTGCGCTACGGCCTTGAGATAAAGGATTGTTCCGATATTTTCAAAACTTCCGCCTTCAAGGTTTTTTCTGAAACCCTGGCGGGGGGCGGCGTCATACGCGCGATAAAGGGGGAGAAAGGCGCCTCCTTCAGCCGCGGCGACATGGACAAACTGACAGACCTCGCAAAGAAGCACGGCGCCAAAGGCCTGGTCTGGCTGCGCTTTAAAGATGGAAAATTCGAATCCCCTACGCTTAAATTCATGACGGAAGTCGAACTTGCCGCGCTTAAAGCCATGCTTTCGGTGGGGGAAGGCGACGCGGTATTCATGGCCGCCGATAAACCCGCAGCGGCTGCGTCCTGCCTCGGAGCGCTGCGCAATGAACTTATTTCCCGCCTGAAACCCGCGCAGATAAAAAAGTGGGCTTTCCTGTGGGTGCGGCATTTTCCTCTGCTGGAAAAGGACGCTGAGTCCGGCAATTGGACTTTCACGCACAATCCATTTACCGCGCCCATGCCGGAAGAGCTCCACAAACTGGACACGGACCCCGGTAACGTCCGCTCATGCCAGTACGATCTGGTCCTTAACGGCGTGGAACTTGGCTCCGGTTCGGTCAGGAACCACACCCGCGCCCTGCAGGAAAAGATCTTCGCCCTGATGGGTTACGACAAGGAGCAGGTGCAGCGCCGCTTCGGCATGATAGTCAACGCCATGGACTACGGCGCGCCGCCTCACGGCGGCATAGGCATAGGCTACGACCGGCTAATCGGCATAATCTGCGGCACCGACTCTATCAGGGATGTAATAGCGTTCCCTAAAACCACCAGCGGCGCCTGCCTGATGAGCGAAGCCCCATCAACGCTGGACGAGAGACAGCTCAAAGAATTGCATCTCAAGATAGAGGCGTAGCAAGCCGGATGCAAAACCGTCTAGCGGCAAAGCAGTTTGGATGTAAAGCGATCTAGACAAATCACTGAATCGCTATGCCTCTAAGTTGCTAGACGGCTTTGCATCTAAATCGCTGATTGGCTGTGCCTCTAAGCTGCTAGATTGCTTTGCGTCTAAATTGCTGATTTGCTATGACATATCCAGATTGGATCCTTGAAGAGGTAAAAAGGAGCAAGGCCGGCCTGCGGGACAGTTCTTCGCGCAATACAATAGGGGACCTTGCCAACGCCCGCCTGCACACTGTCTGCGACGAGGCCCTATGCCCTAACAAGGGCAAATGCTTCTCGCAGGGAGAGGCGACCTTCCTTATCCTAGGCGACATCTGCACCAGGTCCTGCCGCTTTTGCGCCGTTTCAAAAGCAACACCCGAGCCGCCGGACGCCGGCGAACCGCGCCGCGTCGGGGAACTGTCTAAAAAATGGAAACTGAACTATGTCGTCTTCACCTCACCGACACGCGACGACCTGCCCGACGGGGGGGCCGCGCACTTCGCCGAAACTGTGCGCGAACTGCGCAAAGCCGACCCCGCCATAAAAACGGAACCGCTCATCCCGGATCTTAAGGGCGATATGAAAGCTCTTGCGACGATACTGGCATCCGGACCGGATGTTTTAGGGCACAACGTGGAAACCGTCCCGGCGCTTTACGCCAAAGTGCGCGCTGGCGCCGATTATAAGCGTTCTCTGGGGATAATCAAAGCCGCGCGCCGCATGCGCCCGAATATCCTGACCAAATCGGGACTGATGCTGGGTTTGGGGGAAAGCGAAAATGAGATAGATAACGCCCTCGCGGATCTGCGGGAGAACGGCTGCGACCTTCTGACTTTAGGGCAGTATCTCGCGCCGTCCAGAAATCATCTGCCTGTTGAACGATATCTAGCTCCGGAGGAATTCTTATTTTGGGAAGAAAGGGCTGAAAAATTGGGTTTTAAAGCAGCACTTTGCGGACCGCTGGTCAGAAGTTCTTATCGCGCCGGAACCCTCTACCGGAAAGCAAGACGGAAGATGGACAGTATTTAATATTTCATGAAAGACGACAGAACAATAACTTTTATATGGATGAAAACGAGCTGGGACTTCTGCCTGGATAACTATTTTTGCATCCTGCCGGCCATATTGGCTTTCCAGATAATAGCCGTTATGCCCTCGCTTCTGATCTGGAAATATTTTGATAACCGATGGTACGCCCTGCCCTGGGAAGTAATGATAGGCGCCCCGATGACAGTGGGAATAAATCTGTTCTTCATAAATCTGAACCGCAATGGGCAGGCGGACTACGCAGATCTTTTCCGCGGCTTTTCCATTTTTCCGGCCGCCGTGTCAGTTTCCTTCGCTTACGGACTGATTGTTACCGCCGGACTGGTAATGCTGGTTATCCCCGGAGTAATCTGGGGCCTCAAGTATATTTTCTCCCAATATTCTGTTATTTACAAAAGGACAGGTTTTAAAGCCTCTTTCTTGCACAGCTCACTTATCACCAACGGTTTTAAAGAGAGACTTCTGCCTGTAGCTCTGCTGTGGGTTACGCTGGAAACACTCACCCCTGGCATTATGAAGGCCGAAGGCTCAATAACCAGCATGCGGCTGGTCCTTGATCTTAAGCCGTGGGCCGTGACAGCATTTACATTAAAGACTCTGGTCTTCCTGCCCTGGCTTGATATGGTGCTGGTCAGAGCCTACCTCGACCTGGTAAAACACAATGAACGACAAGTGATTCGCGGCGAGTGATTTATAATCGGCGCTGCCGCGCTGTCTTCCTGCCGCTCTGCCGCGCTAATCTATGCGGGAACTTGATTTAATTTTCTACTATACAAAGGAAAACCGATATAGCTTCAACGCATTGGGCGGAGCGCTTGAAAGCTCCGGTCTGATTGGCGTAGATATTCTCCTCCCGAAAACCGAAAAAACTCTCGTAGAAGACGTCAGCGCCTCTTTGGAAAAGGGGCGCGCGACGGCGATAGCCTTATCTTTTTTTACCGCTCAGGCTCCGCATACGGCAATGCTGATCAAGCGTCTGCGCGGGCGCTTCGGCAGCCGGGTGTTTATATTGGCGGGCGGCCCGCACCCCAGCGGGGCACCGGAAGCGGTCAGAGCCATGGGGGTTGATTACGTTATAAAGGGGGAAGGTGAAAAAGCCATAATTGATCTCTCTCGCGCGCTACTGAAAGGCGAGGCGCCCGTAGAGACGATCATCACGACCCCCCGGGATCTGATAATGGACGATTATCTTCCATTTTCGCCGAAGTGGCATATGTTCGGCTCAATAGAAATAACGCGCGGCTGCCCTTTCGGTTGCTCCTACTGTCAAACCGCCTATCTTTTCGGAGCCAGGCAGCGTCACCGGAGTCTTGACAATATCCTATCCATAGTCGGCCTGATGAACGCCGAGGGGCTGACCGATATCCGTTTTCTCTCTCCGGACGCCTTCGCCTACGGATCAAAAGACGGCCGCACTCTGGCTTTGGGCAAAGTGGAAGCGCTTCTGAAGGGCACACGCGAGATAATAGGCTCTAAGGGAAAGATATTTTTCGGCACCTTTCCTTCCGAAGTCAGACCCGATCACGTGACCTTGGAAACGCTGGAACTCACCTGCCGCTACGCAAGCAATAAGCGTCTGGTCATAGGCGCCCAAAGCGGCAGCCCGCGCATGCTGGAGACAATACGCCGCGGGCACACCGTTTACGATATCTACCGTGCGGCGGAGCTGGCCGCCGCCGCCGGATTCGACGCTAATATCGACTTCATCTTCGGCCTCCCGGGCGAAACCGAACATGACGCTGAGCTGACCATAAAAGTTATAACGGACCTGGTAAAAATTGGCGCCAGGATACACGCGCACACATTTATGCCGTTGCCGCAGACCCCGTTCGCCAGGGAATCTCCCGTCCCGCTAAGCGCCAGAACCGAAAAATTACTCAGGACTCTGTGCTCACGCGGTCACGCCTTCGGCCAGTGGGAACGCCAAAGAGTGACCGGGGGGGCGGGGAGAAAAACAATTTAAAGACACGGCCCGAGGGCCGCCATAGGCCTTTGGGCCCAAATGTTCTTGGGTATAAGGCCACTCGAAGCACAAGAGAACGAATGGTATAATATTTGTGCGTTATAATTTCAATATGAGTGCGGGGTATGATGAAAAAAATAAATATAGTCTCTGTTTTCTCACTTATCTTCGCGGCAGTTGCATATGCCGGCGCTGAAGATATAAAAGTAAATTTTGACGGCAAGAAGTCTGCCGATAATGTAAAAATGGATTTTGTCCTGCCGGCGACACCCGCGCCCGCAGCCGAAGGGGCATCCGATCTTAAATGCGGACACGTCTCCGGCGAGATAACAAAGTTGCATCTTCTGGCACAGACCTCAAAAAGCGCACTTTTCACCTACGCCGACACCGAACCGCTTTTCAAAGAGTTTGTGGACATGTGGACGCCTATACTTGAAAAATTCAATCTCAAACCCGCCGGCGTTGAATATAAAAACGACCTGGGCACGCTTAAATATGAATCTGCCAACGGCATGGTAGTCCGCGATTTTATGGCCGAAAAGCTTCATTATAACGCTTTAGACGCGGCGGACATGGGGAAACTCCAGCACGAACTGCTTGAGCCGCTGGAAAAATCGGGCATGACGCCGGTGGCTTCTTTTAATATCAAAAATGATATCTTCCGCCCGACCTTCAACATCTATTATCTGACGAAACCCAATGATAACCCGGACCACGAGGTCCGCCTGCGCCAGCTCATGAATGGCGACGACATTGACTTTGACATTGTTGCCGGAGCCGTGCAGGTCGTGAAGAAAGACGCATCTTTCTCCCTGGTTTACATCGGCAAACAGCTTGGTTTTAAAACCAAGTGGTCCTCCACTGAAGAAGGCGTAAAGACCAAACTTGAGGAGTACAAAAAGTTCCTTGTAGAAAACAACAAGGAATTCATCGGTTCAAAAATCGTGAAGCTGGATCAGCCCTATACCGCCGGCGATATGGTCATCAATTACGTAGTCAATATGTACTTTTTTCAGTAATAGCGGCACGCGCTAAAAGCAGAATATAAATGAAGCCGGACGCTGTGGGGAGGATTCTCCTTACAGCGTCCGGCTTCAAGCGGTATGCGGAGGCTAACCTGAAAACTTTAGTTAAAGTTTTCCGCCCGCATAGCGGGCGCCATTCGGGAGGCATACACCTCTTCGGGCCGGGCGCGCATAGCGCTGGGCCCTCAGCCCGCTCTGCGGGGAATCCTGCAGAATAATTATGTTCCCTTGTCTATCCAATGAGAACTACTCTGAACTGCAGGATTCAGGCTAAAACTCGGCGGAACCGGGAACTCTGGGAAAAGCGGTAACATCGCGGATATTGGAGATGCCTGTCACCAGCATCATCATCCTCTCAAAACCCATTCCGAACCCCGAATGGGGAACTGAACCGAAACGCCTTAGATCAAGATACCACCAGTAACCCTCAGGGGTTATTTTAAAATCGGCCATCTTCTTCTCAAGAACATCCAGGCGATTCTCACGCTCGCTGCCGCCGATCAGCTCGCCAATGCGGGGAACAAGCAGGTCCATGCCCCGCACGGTTTTACCGTCGTCGTTAAGCTTCATGTAGAAAGAACCCACTTCTTTGGGCTTGTTATAAAGTATAGTCGGCTTTTTAAAATAGTTTTCTACAAGAAAACGCTCATGTTCAGAAGCCAAATCCACACCCCAGCTCACTTTCGCCTCAAAGCGGGCGTTCTCGGGCTCAAGGATCTTTACCGCGTCGGTATAGGCCAGGCGCTCATAGTTACTGTCAGTAACATTTTTAAGGGTAGCCATGAGGTCCGTATCCACAAATCTGGAAAACAGATCCATATCCGACTGGCAGTTCTCCAAGACATGCCTGGTAATGCTCTTTACAAAATCCTCGGCCAGCGCCATATTATCCTGGAGCTCATAAAAAGCCATCTCGGGCTCGATCTGCCAAAACTCCGCGCAATGGCGGTAGGTGTTGGAGTTCTCGGCCCTGAACGTCGGGCCAAACGTGTATATCTTACCCAGGGCCAAGGCCATAGTTTCGCCTTCCAACTGGCCGGAAACCGTCAGATAGGTTTTCTTGCCGAACAGATCCTTTGAGAAATCAATCTCTCCTTTATCCGTTTTGGGCAAAGCAGCCATATTGCCGAGGTCCAGGCTCGTGGCCGTGAACATCTGCCCCGCGCCTTCGCAATCTGAGGCGGTGAGTATCGGGGTGTGAACATAGAAAAAACCGTTGTCGCGGAAATACTTATGAACGGCGAAGGATAGTTCGGAACGTATACGGAGCATGGCTGAGTACTTATTTGTGCGGGGCCGCAGGTGCGCCACCGTGCGCAAAAATTCATCGGAGGTCTGTTTCTTCTGGATAGGGAACTTTTCAGGATCGCAGCCGCCGTATACTTCAACTTTTCTGGCGTGCAATTCCACTTTTTGCCTGGCGCCGGCCGGAGCCTCCCGCAGATCCCCGGTAATGGCGACTGAAACTCCGGTGACCAGCGTGGGCAGTACGGCTGTAAAATCCCCGTCCTTCGCTTCAAAGATTATCTGCAGATTCTCCCGTGAGGAACCGTCGTTGACTTCCGCGAAAGAGAAGGTCTTGGAATCGCGTCTGGTCTTTATCCAGCCCTTGACCACTATATTCTCGCGCGCGGCGGCGCTCTTAAGCAGTTCTTTCACGGTCATGGTTGCCATTTAGAGACTCCAATCAGAGGGGAAACTATTTTTTCTTTTTGACCGGGGGCGGAGGTATCTTTCCCACGGAAACAAGCTCCAATTCGCAGGTCTTGTCCTCACCGGTATATTCCTCAAGGATATAGCCTACGCCGGGAGCGTAGTAGCGCACGGATTTGCCGGCGTCTCCGCCCGCAAGTTTAGTCACAACTTTCATGCAGTTCTGAAATTTGCCGGCCTTGATGGAAACTTTGTCGGACATGGAAACTATCTCATTAGCGTCCGGGGCTTCATTCCAGGTGAAGCCCTCTTTGGGGGGGAGCGGGAACTCCCTGCGCCCTCCGACCATGACGCCGTCCGCTGTGGTCAGCCACTTGGCGTCCCGGGTAATGGTATATTCGTCGGTGTGCGTATCGCGCAGCTCAAATATCATCTCAACCTGGGCCACGGTCTTACCGGGCTTCTTAACGACCTTGACGATATCAATGAATACTTTGGCAATCCCTTCAAATTCCGTGCTCTTATATTTGTATTCGAATCTGGTGCCCTCTTTTAAAGGGAAATATTCCGATGCCATTTTTTCTCCCGACTTATAAACTTTTAGCCGCTGCGGCAAACTTCCGGCTGCGCAACTTTAAAATCTGGCGGACGCGAGGACCGCTCGTGAGCAATCATGCTTTGCGCGGTCCGCAAGGGCGCAGACGATTTTTTGCTTCTCTCTAATCGCCGAGCCGGGGTCGCGAAAAACCGCTATGCGGTTGATTCGTGACACAGGGATCGAACCTGCTACCTCCACGTTCCGGCAACACACGCGAAGAACGCTTTTAAATCTGGTGGACGTGACAGGGATCGAACCTGCGACCTCCTCGTTGCGAACGAGGCGCTCTCCCAACTGAGCTACACGCCCATAACAACTACGACGGATTTGAATGCTATCTGTTCACTGACCATTTTCCAGCGCCGCTTGCTTAACCCGGTTCTTGGCCTTAAGATGCTCGCTGAACCGTATATTAAAGATATGTTTGCCTTTTCTGTCAGCCACAAAATACAGCGCGTCTATTCCTGCCGGATTCATTACCGCGTTGACCGAATCGGCGCCCGGATTGCAAATAGGCCCCGGAGGAAGACCGCCTACCGCGTATGTATTATAGGCGGATTTAAATTTCAGATCTTTATAAGTCAGACCTTTTTTCCAATAAGTCTGCCCCTTATCCCAGTAACCCAGAGCGTACTGCACGGTCGGGTCGGCTTCCAGCGGCATGCCCTTATAATACCTTTTCAGGTAGACCGCAGCTATTAACGGGCGCTCGCTGGCTATCGCCGCCTCTCGCTCCACGATGGAGGCGAGTACGAGGACTTTTTTTTCATCCAGCCCATCCGGAAAACCTTTAGAGAACATCGGTCTTACCTGTCTGTCAAACTCCAATTTTAGCAAATTTATCACTTCCTGGGCAGGGGTGTTTTTTTTAAACTGATAAGTGGACGGGAACAGGTAGCCCTCAAGCCGGTCTTTTCGCGCCAACGCCTCAAATTCAGCCCTGTCCGTCACCCCGTTGGCCGCCAAGCGCTCCGCTATCTGCTCCAGGCGCCAGCCTTCGGGTATCACAATTTTGATGTTATTTATATAGGTATTGTGCAGAATGCGCCACAAAGCCTCTTCCGACGACATATATTTGCGAAAAGAATATTCTCCGGGCATAATTTTCTTGCCCGTGCCGGTAACTTTAACCAGCACCCTGAACCAGGTGGCGCTGAAGATCACATCGTTGTTTTTAAGAATAGAAGCCACCTGCCCGGCGGTAGCTCCCTCGGGGATGACCGCCTGCACTTTCCCGCCAGGCCAGAAAAAATATCCGGAAACCGGGATCGTCAGCAGTATCAGGATGATAAGAATTTTGTTAATCTTTTTCATATCAGTTCTTTGTGATACAGCATCTGATATCGGGGGCCCGCGCTTGTGAGCCGGCTCTCCATCAGGTCCAGGGATGCCACGATATCGGATGCATTCAACTCTTGCGCCTTCCCGGCCAGCAAGGCCAGCGCGGCGCTGTCCGGACCAGTTTTCAAATCGCTCTTTTGGCCGCGGCTTAATAAACTTTTACCACCGGTCTCAGGTAAAACCCCGATCGTTGCGTCCTGAACCGAACGGGAGGGGTTCACGCGGGCAATCGTTATATGGGCTGAGAACTCGTGCCCGAAAACAAACCCTACCGCCGTCAAATCTCCGCAAATCTTTACCGCTATATCCTTAAGTGCGTCACGGCCTTCCTCAAACCCCAGCCACAACACGCGCGGGCGTTCAAATGAGGGGAACGCTCCTAATCCGCCCAGAGTTACCCGTGTCCGCCCGAAGGTTTCAGCAGCCGCATCAATGCTCTTCATTATCGCCGGAAGCGAAGTTTGCGGAACATCGCCAAGAAAAGCGTAGGTCAGGTGGATATTACCCGGTTCCACCCATTTTACCGCATTTCCCAGAAGCGGCTTGGCGAATTCCTGCAGATCTCGTATCCCGGCAAGAACCGGCGCGGAAAACCCGGAGGCAATGAAAAGGCGCATATTTAAAAAGCCGTTAAGGCCGCGGGATATCAGTCAACTGACATGCGTTCATGTTCTTTACCCGCATCCAGCCCGCCGCATTTACTTTTGTTCCTCATCCGGGGCCGCTGCGGCTTTCTTGTTAGCTTTAATTTTAAGCGTCTTTTTCAAGCGCATCGTCCTCTTGCCCTTTTTATTAACTCTGACGGGCTTATCTATCACCCGCCGTATAATATTGCGCTTGAAAACCCTGTCCCGTACGGCTGTTTTCCGGGAGTCACTGGCCGGCTTCCAGCTCTTCTTTAGAACATTCAAGCGGGCGCGCATAACAATAATAGACGTCTTATAACGGCTCATGCGGGATAGCGGCACCGGCCGAAAACGTTTCTGGGATAGGGCGAAAGTCAGTTCGGTGTTTTTTTCCACCAGATATTCTGTCTGGGTCTCGCCATTCCCGACCAGGGGACTCACCGCCAACCGGCCCTCGTCAAAAACCGCAACCCCGGTATCCTTGCCCAGCTGAGAATACTCTACGGCGAATTCGGTTCCGCGCACCGCGCAGACGGCCGAAGGTGTGCGCACCTGCATTTTCAGCTTTTCATCAAGGAAATGCTGTATCTTAGCCGCTATATTCCCGAACTTCAGCGTGAATGCTGCATCGCTCTTCTTAAGCGAGGATATTGTCAGCTCAGTATTCCTGCCGACCGTGACGACACCCTTATCGTCCAAATAAACCTCGGCCACTCCGTCCGCGGTCTTTATCGAGTCGTCGGAATCCAGCGGCATCTCGCCTTCCAGAGCGGACCATTCCTCGCTTCCCAAAGCCTTGACCCGCACATTGCCGGATATTTTTTTCAGCCGCGCGTCCCAGTCCTCATCCTGGCCCTGATTGTATTTGCCGGACTTCATGGCTTCCTGAAGCACCGCCTGATAATCTACCGTCCTGGAAGCGTTCTGGGCGTTAATCCCGCCAGGGACTAACACAAAACACAACGCCCAGAGCAATAGGAACAGTTTTTGCATTTGCATTGCGAACCTTTAAAATTACGCCGTCAGCTTTTTAAACTGCCTGCGGCCTACCTGCACCACGCAGTCTTTGGGCTCAAAAATAATATCATCGGAAACTTTCTCTCCGTCCAGTCGCACCGCTCCCTGGGTGATCTGACGACGAGCTTCATTCATGCCCTTGCACAGCCCGGAAGCAACCAGGATATAGGAAAGTTTGCCGGCGCGCTCAACCCGGAATGTTTCAATATCGGCAGGGATCTCCTTTCTGGAGAAGATCTGCTCAAAGTTTTGGCGCGACAGCTGGGCGTCTTCGGAACGGTGATATTTCTCCACCATCAGCATGGCCAGGCGCTTTTTTGCTTCCATCGGATGCGCCTTCTTTACTTCTTCCAGGTTCTCTGAGGTGAGCAGCTCATAATACTTATACATCAGCTCGTCGGAAACTGACATCATCTTGCCGAACATTTCCTGCGGCTCATCGTTCAGGGCCACATAATTCCCATAGGACTTGGACATTTTTTTAACGCCGTCGGTGCCCACCAGAAGAGGCATAGTCATCACGACCTGCGGCTCCTGCGAGTAGATTTTCTGCAGGTCGCGGCCCATCAACAGGTTGAAGATCTGATCGGCCCCGCCTAGTTCGATGTCGGCCTTAACGGCCACGGAATCGTAGCCCTGAAAAACCGGATAAAGTATCTCAAGCAGGCTGACGGGAGTCCCGGCGGCCATACGGGTCTTAAAATCTTCACGTTCAAGGAGCCGGGAAATGGTGACGCTCTTGGCCACATTTATAAAATCGGAAACGCCCTTTGACTGATCGCCGGTAAAAGCTTTAAGCCATTCGCTGTTAAAGCGTATCTCAGTCTTTTCTTTGTCCAGAACTTTAAAAGCCTGCTGAGTGTAGGTCTCAGCGTTCCTGGCCACAGTCTCGTGGTCTATCATGGGGCGGGTGGAGTCACGACCGGAGGGATCGCCTACCTGCGCGGTGAAGTCGCCTATTATCAGCACCACAGTGTGGCCGAGATCCTGGAATTGGCGCAGCTTGGAAAGAACCACGCTATGGCCTATGTGAAGGTCGCGGCTTGTGGGATCCGCACCGAATTTAACACGGAGTTTTTTGCCTGAAGAGAGTTTTTTAAGCAGATCCTCGCGGCTTACGATATCCACTACTCCTCTTGAAAGTTCCGCAAGCGCATTTTCATTGTTCATAATTCACCCTGTTTTTATAGCGACAATCCCAACACTCTATGATGAGTTAATATTTTATTAATTTAAAGCCCCCAGTAACAGAAAAATAACAAGGAAATGCCGGTTTGTAGGCTAAAGAACCATCAAGTGCGTTAGCTTTATTGGAGGAGGCGGCGAGGACATGGGTCGGCGGGCCTTTGCGCAGGGCGAGGCTTAAGATATAAGCGCCGAGCCAGAGCAGGAGCGCGGCCACGGTGTGGCCGATAGCGTGCCCGACGGGCCCATGCCCTCGCCGCCTACGACTTTACATCTCGCGGTTCTAACTCCAAAGCTAACCAGCCAGGCATTACCTATTTGAAGCTGTAAGGATCGGCGGTTATTTTGAATTTTACGGTTTTGGGGGCTTTGAGGGTGCGCAAGCGGCCAAGACACCAGGCCAGGGATTTCTGGTCGGCCAGCTTTATCAGATAGTATTCCCTTACCACCTTCGTCTTCTTCGGGTCGTTAAAAGTCATCGGCCCCAGTATCTCCGCGGTCGGCGCGTCCGCCTCATCTCCGGCGGGAGCATCCAGCGCGGCCAGCACTACCTCCGAAAAATCCGTCATCGCCTTTAAGTCGAAAGAGGCGAAACTTATCCGCACCAACTCGGAAAAGGGGGGATAGAAAAAATCTTTGCGCGCCGTCAGCTCGTTTTTGGCGAACTTCAGATAATCCAGCTCCGGCAGGACGGAAAAAATATAATGACTCGGCTGGCGCGTCTGAACGATAAACTCCGGGTCCGGCGCCTGCGTCTCGAACAGCGCCGAACCAGCCTCGAACAAAGTTTGAAAGATCTTTTCCGAAGCCCGAAAATCGGCCGCTGAAAGTCCGGCGTCGCTGTCAACCACTCCGATAACGCTAAGATTGGGGAAATCATGGCCGCGCGCCAGCAGCCGCGTCCCGACCAACACGTCTATTTCGCCCTTCTTAAATTCCTCATACACCGCCCGCGCGTCTTTTACCGACTTCTTCAGCACATCCCCGTCAAAACGCGCGACCCGTGCCCCAGGTAAAAGTTTCTTAAGATAAGCCTCTACCTTTTGCGTGCCGGCGCCATTCTCACGAAACACCTTGCCGGCGCATGTGGGACAAACCTCCGGCATCGGTTCCTGTCTTCCGCAGCGCCAGCAGACGAACCGGCTGACATCGCCTTCCTTTTTAGTGCCCATGGGAACGCGGCAGCGACCGCACCGCTTTATCCAGCCACAGTTGGCGCAGACGGCCAGAGACGCATAACCTTTTCTGCCAGCCAGCACCAACGCCTGCCTTTTCCCGTCAACGGCGTTTTTAATCTTATCACCTAGCGGACCGGAGATCATCTCCCAGCGGCGCGACTGCATGTCTATAATGGTAACCTTCGGGCGGTTTAGAGTCGGGCGCGGAAGATCGGTCCAGGTAAAGCGTCCGGCCTCCACTCCGGCATAGGCTTCCATCGAAGGCGCAGCGCTGGCCAATATCACGCAGGTCCCGTGGTAAAGTGCGCGCCTCATGACAAGATCACGGGCGTGAAAATTAGGTTCCTGCTCCTCCGCCTTATATATATCATCCTGCTCCTCATCTATCAGGGCCAGTGAAAGCTGTTTAAAAGGCAGGAAGGCGGCCGAGCGCGCGCCCACCACCACCCTTACCGCGCCGGTCCGTACGCCATGCCAGGCTTCACGGCGCTGCTTGGGAGTAAGGCGGCTGTGCCAGAGAGCCAGGGCCTCGGGCTTAAATATAGTGCGCAGGCGCTCTTCAAAAGGGGCGATCAGGTTCAGATCAGGAACCAGACAAAGGACCTGTCCGCCTCCGGAAACGGCCTTTCTGACCAGTTCAAGGTAAATATCGTAGCGCCCATTTTGCGGCGGGCCTACGAGCAAATGAGCGGCGCCGGTTTTATCAGGCGCGCCCACGAAGCCGGAAAGTTTAGCGGTTATATCTACCAGCGAAGCGCTTAAAAGCGGGAGCTGTACATCCGTCAGAAAGGCGCCCGGCCGGGCATCCTGCGACGCTGAGGCCGGGGGGAAAGCTTCAGCCATAAACTGCCCGAAAAAATTCTCTACGGCCAATCCTATCGGGGCGTTCCAGCGATCCTGCATCCAGGCAGCGATCGCAGGGATGTCGTCTTTAAAAACCGGCGCGCTGTCCAAAAGAGTCTCCGCGCTTTTTATCGCTTTAAAACCGGACAGGTCGACGGCGGAATCATCGTGAAGCCTGATGATCATGCCGATAATCTTTCTGGGACCGAACGAAGCTAAAACGCGCGCGCCCGGCCGCGCGGCGCCGAGCATTTCTTCTTTAACGCGGTAATAGAAAGTGCGTCTGAGCGGGACCGGGAAGGCTATTTCTGCGATCATAAGATCAGGGTATAGGGGTCAAGGTTAGGGTTTAGGGTTAATATTTACAGAGCCGGTTGCCGTCAACCCTCTACCCTTTTACTTCTTTCTCAAGAAATAGTTTAAGCATCTTCATATCTTCCCAGGTGTCGCGCTTCAAATTGGAGTTCCGGAGAAGCGCCGCGGGATGGTAAGTGGGCAGGACCTTAATAGGATGTCCGGGGCCGAAAAGTTCAACGGGATAATCGTACCATTTGCCGCGCACGAAACTTATACCCTGGGTTACACCCAGCAGGACCTTGGTGGCCACGGAGCCCAGCGTCACTATGCATCTGGGTTTTATCAGCATCAGCTGGCGGTCAAGGTAAGGACGACAGGCGGAAATCTCTTCAGGAGTGGGCGGACGGTCGTTACCGTGGGCTTCCGGATTCTCCGGATTTATCATGGGATGACACTTTACGATATTGGCTATATAAACATCTTCACGCTTTAAACCGAGCACTGTATCCAGAATCTTATCCAACAACTGGCCCGAACGGCCCACAAAAGGCTCGCCCTTGTGATCTTCCTGAAAACCCGGTCCCTCTCCGACAAACACCACTTTGGCGCGCGGATTTCCCACGCCTACTACGGCATTTATCCGGGAGTTGCCAAGCTGGCACTTGTGGCATTTTCCAATCTCCGCAGCCAGAGTGTCCATTTCGCCCGGCTCGCGGCCGGTTACCGGTGCGGCAACTGTCTTGCTTTCTTGCTGTCTTGCTGTCGTACTGTCTTGCTTTCCCGTTGTCTTGCTTGTCACGGACATATAGGTATCCTCATCCAGAGCCTTAACATAGGCGGCCAGATCTCCGGCCAGGGCTTTAAATTCGTTTCTCATATTATAAACCGACGTACGGCTCAGGCCGGGCGTAAAATTCTAAAGAAAAGCCCGTCCGCTTAAAGCGGACGGGCCCTTTAAGTCAGAGTCTATTCCTTCTCGGCCTTAATTTTCTTCTCTTTTTTTTCCTTCTTCGGCTCGTCGTCATTTTTGCCGGCCTTCTTTTCGGCTGGAGCTTTCTCTTCGGTCTTCGCGGGGGCGACGGGACCTGAGCCGATTGCCTTCAGGATCTGCTCGGAGGTGACCTGGCCGCTTATAACTTCAAGCATGGCCTTCTCTATCATCTCAGCCATGGGCAGCTGGCGGTATTGTTCCTGGCCTCTCAAGTGCCGGGCCCATTCCATAGCCCACACGATATCCTGGTATTTGGTGGGACCGTAGTCGGAAATAAGTTTATCCAGCAGTTCGCTTTCACGCATTTTAATTTCAGCAGTGGTCATATAAAACCTCCGTTAACATTTCAACACTTTCGCATGTACCATCCAAGGTACAGTGTCCATCAAACTGTCAAAGTCTGAATTTTAAAAGTTCAAAGCCGAACCGTTGTATCTCCGCCTGTTTGCGGGATATCTTCATGCATTCTATATCGGCTATATCCCGAATATCTCCGACCGCTTCGGTCAGCCTGTCGTTGATAACCAGATAATCAAAAAAAGCGGCTTCTTTTATTTCTTTTTTCGCGGTCTCAAGTCTTACCCGGATATTCGCCGCCGGTTCGCGTCTTTTCCGCAAGCGGTCCACCAGCGTCTTAAGTCCGGGAGGCAGCAGAAACACCGTCACTGTCTCCGGGAATATTTTTTTTACCGATCTGGCGCCTTTGACATCAATGGTCATCACCGGAATAAGACCCTTTTCAAGGAGCGTCATAACGGATTTGACCGGCGTACCGTACATGTTGCCGTGAACGCCGGCCCATTCCAGCAGTTTCCCGCCGTCGCGCAGGCGCCTGAACTCTTTAAGCGTCACGAAATAATAATCTTTGCCGTCCACTTCGCCCGGGCGCATGGGCCGGGTGGTGCAAGTCACGCTGAAGCGGAACCGCTTGTCCCGCTTCAGCAGTTTTCCACGAATGGTGGTCTTTCCGCCTCCGGAGGGGGCGGAAATCACCATCGGGAAATAAGCG
>CAIPTO010000102.1 GCA_903867985.1 uncultured Elusimicrobia bacterium
GGCCTACGGCCAGGATACGACGGCCAGGTCGGGAGCTATGTCCAGCGATCCCCCGGTCGCCCTCGCAGCAAGCCGCCTGGCGCCGCAAAGCGCCACCATAGCGGCGTTATCGGTACAATAGCGTTTTTCAGCGAATCCTATTTCATATCCGAGTTTATCCGAGAGTTCCATAAACTTTCGCCTTAAACGCAGATTGGCGGCGACGCCTCCCCCGATTATCACGCGCCTTATGCCGGTATCCGCGCAAGCTCTGGCGGTCTTATGTACCAGTGTGTCAGAAACCGCCTCTTCAAAAGCAAGACATATCCTGCTCCGATCCGCCGGGGACGGGCGCAGTCTTTTTTCATAAAAATCATGGCCCAACATATCCCTGAGTTTGTAAGCCACGGCCGTCTTCAGACCGCTGAAAGAAAAATCAAAAGTATCTTCCATATAGGGTCTGGGGAAGTCAAAGCCTGACAGCCCGGACTTCAGAGCCTCCTTCTCCACCGAAGGCCCGCCAGGATACTCAAGCCCCAGCAGTTTGGCCACCTTGTCGAAAGCTTCTCCGGCGGCGTCGTCCCTCGTGCGCCCCATCACATTATACCTGCCGTATCCTTCAGCTGTCCAGAGCTCGGTGTGACCTCCTGAAACGATCAGGCCGATGCATGGGAATTTGATGCGCCTGGACGCAGTCCCGCCCTCATATTCATAAGCCAGAAAATGACCTTCCAAATGATTCACACCTAAAAGTTTGGAGCCGAGAAGCCTGGACGCGGCTTCTGCCGCGACCCTGGATACCAGAAGCGCGCCGGGCAGTCCCGGCCCTCTGGAGAAAACCACAGCGTCTATCTTAGGCCCGCTCAGCCGGCCGCCGGAGAAAAAAGGCCGCTTGTAACCTGCTTTAGAAAGAGCTGCGCCGAGCACCCAGGAAATCTTCTCCAGGTGCGCCCGGCTGGCCAACTCCGGAACGACGCCGCTGTATTTTCTGTGAAGATTTATCTGGGAGAAAACAATATTTGAGAGCAGGCGGTCGTCATCCAGCAGACAGACCGAGGTCTCATCGCACGTGGTCTCAAAAGCCAGTATTCTCATAAAAAAGTGCCATAAGCCATAAGGGCGGCGCGCCCGCCAAATAAGCTTTAGGCAACTCCTAAAAAAGCGTATGGCAGCCTTTCTGCATATGGCCTACGGCGTACGGCATATGGCGCTGCTAAATAGCATCTAGCGGCTATTTAGCAGCCCTGAGATTCCCCAAGACTTCCCTGGCTTTAAGAAGTTCAACCCCGCGGTCCAGCACTTCGTCGCGGACAAGAGTTTCCTTTTTCTTTTCCTGATTCTCTTTACTTCCCTTGTCTTCCTTGCCCGGATAAAAGAGCTCTTCGGATTGCTGGATGAGCTTTTTCTCTGCCTCCAGAGTGACCTTGACCTCAATGTCAGGAGTTATGCCGCCGGTGCCTTTTTTCTCATCCCTGTGTATGGAACGGCCCGAGGGGGTGTAATACCTGGCGATCGTAAGCCTTAACGCGGACTTGTCGGAAAGCGGGATCATGGACTGAACACTGGCCTTGCCATACGTGCGCTCACCGATGATGACGGCCCGCTTGTTGTCCTGCATGGCGCCCGACACGATCTCACTGGCAGAGGCGGAGTAACGATTTACCAGGATGGCCAGAGGCAGATCCGAGTAAGCCGCTTCGGCGGCGGCCCTGAATTCCTGATAATTCTCCGGCTTGCGCCCCTTGGTATAAACGATCATTTTGTTATTATCGAGAAAAAGCCTGGAAACGTCCACTGAGGCCGACAGCAGACCGCCCGGATTGTACCGAAGGTCCAAAATCAGGCCTTCCATACCCTGTTTTTTAAGATCCGCAATGGCTTTAGTGAAATCCGCGACAACGTGACCGGTAAACTCTATCATTTTTATATAACCGATCTTGCCGTCAAGCAACCGGTACTTGATATTCTCGGTCTTTATAAGCTCGCGGATGAGCGTAATATCCTTGTTTACCCATTCTGCGTCCTTAGCCTCCGGCTCACGGGCGATGGTGATCTTGACGGGGGTCCCGGGTACGCCGCGCAGCTTTTTTATGGCGTCATCGATGATCATATCCTTGGTGCTTTCACCTTCTATCTTAATGATCTTGTCTCCGGGATACATCTGGGCGCGATACGCCGGGGTGTTGGGGAGCGGCGTGACCACTGTCAGCCAGCCTTCACGCAGGTCCACGCGGATACCGATCCCGCCGAATTCCCCCTCAGTGTCGCTTTTGACCCTGGAATAAACATCAGGTTCCATGAACTGGGAAAAATCATCGAGTTCGCGGACCATCCCGGCTGCGGCGCCGTATATAAGCTTCTGGGAATCTATCTCGTCAACGTAGTTCTCTTTTATAAGCTCCATGACGTCAACAATAACTTTAAGCTGCTGGTAAGTCTGGTCGATCGCGAAATTGACATAAGGAAAAGCCAGACCGATAAAAGCAGAAATAAGGGTGATGAACGCTATTTTTTTGATATTTTTCATTGATGTCTCCAAACTCGTAAACCAGAGAATCGCGGCTAAGTTAGAGGGCTTGGGGCGCGGAGTAAATCAAATCTCCTTCCTGCACTACCTCTGCCTTTATCTCACAATTATACATTAAAGGACCCAAGGAATTCCTGACATACGGACCCGCTGGCATATTTTCACTTGGTGAGCCAGACCAATGGATCTATGGCGTCAGATCCGATCCGTATTTCGAAATAAACCGCGCTGTAATCCTTATTCGCCTCTCCGGAAACAGCCTGGGTGTCGTCTCCGGTGCGCCCCAGCGGCGAACTTGGCGTCACGGCTTCGTTCTTTGCGACTAAAATATTTTCCAGCAGGCCGTAAATTGTGAAAAAGCCCTGCTCATGATCCACTATCACCACATTCCCGTAAGTTCTGAAAGGCCCGGAATATATCACCTTGCCGCTCATAACCGGGAAAACATCGGCGGTTTTGGCGGCGCGTATTCTGATCCCCTCCCGTACTATCCAGGTCTTCAATAACGGGACCTCCTCCCTGCCGTAACGGCTTATGACCTTACCCTGCACCGGCCAGGGCAGCGAATGCCGCGGGATCGGCAGGTCCCTGGATCTCGCGGCCGTAGGCCTGTAGGGAGACTGCTTTTCAAGTTTGCTCACCAGCTTAGTCAGACCAAGGGCTGCGTTCTGCATATTTTCAACTTCTCTTGAAAGCCGGGCCTGCTTTTCCCTTGTCCTTTCCAGCTCCGTCCTCTTGCTCTCTACGATATGTTTGTGGGCCGAACGCTGCTTGTCCACCAGCTCTTTTTTGGCCTTGAGCTCAAGGTTCTGCCTGGTAAGGTCCTGTATAGCGCCTTTGACCTTAACAGTCTCACCTTTTATCCTGTTGATAAGGCTGTGTTTTTCGAGTATTGCCGACCTAAGCAGAAGCCCTCTGGAAATATCTTCCCGGCCGTAATAGGGATAATCAAACTGCTTATCCAGAGAATAGATTACGGTTTCTCCGTAAAGATCAGACTGCAGGTATCCATAAGCCTTGGAAAGCGATTCGTATTTTTCTCTGGAGTCGGAACTTTTGGCCCTTGAGCGACTGAGCTGGGACGTAAGTTCATTCTGGCGCGCAACGTTCAGTTTGTCCTCATTTTTAAGGCCGTCTATCTCTAAACTTATACGGTCTTCCTCTTCTCTGTATTTTTCAAGTTCTTTCTTTTTCTCATCCAACTGGACACGTATCTCCTCCAGACTCTTTTTTTTGGCCGCGATCTTATCCTGCGCAATGACCGGGCCCAGGCCCGAAAAAAATGCCAGGAATAAAGCGAAGGTCAGTTGTGCGTATTTTTCCATTGGAAGATTACCCAGGCGCAAACGCCGCCGGCGGCTATAATGGCCGACTGCGTCAGCCCTCCCGCCCAGAGCCACAGCGGGCTGAGGTATTTGACGGGATAAACAAGCGCGTAGGAAACGGCCACGGCACTAGCACTGGCGAAAATACCGGTAAAAAACCAGTTCCGGTCGCGCCGCAGGCTTTCCAGCACACCGGCGATCGTGTTGCGATAAAACACCGCCATGAGAGTCATGATCACAAGGGACACAAAAACAAGCGCCAGGGTGACCAGGATGTAATGTCCGTAAAAAAGAGCGTGAAGGATAGCTGTAGCCTCAAGCGGTTTGTATTTAATATCACCCACCCCGTTTATCTTCCAGGCTGCCTCAACCCAGGAACTAAGATTGCCCAGAGCGGACTCTTCCAGAGATATTTCAAAAGTATCAGGCAGCGGGTTAGCGCCCATATTCATCACCGCGCCCACAAGGTCAGGGTCCTCCTCGCGGAGCTTGCCCAGACTCTCGGCCCTGCTTATGAAGGAAACCTCGGCGGTACCGGGCAGGGTTTTGAAAGCCCTATCCATATCCCCCGGCTCCTGCTTTACCTTATCGTTCTTAACCACCACTATGCGAAAATCTTCTTTCAATATGAGGGCTATCTCGCGGACCTGAATACTTATAAAAAGGAGTGCTTCAACCATTAGCACACCGGTAAAAACTATCAAGAAGATTATCCGATAACCTTTCCTGTCTTTTTTATGCTCTTCGGCCTGGTGAGCATGCTGCGGCTTATGCTGTTGATGATGTTCTTCCATATAGCAACCTTTCTCCGGCTAACCAGTGACTCAGGGATTAGGGGATTATATAATTTATTGGGGACGCTGGGGAGTGTTATGGAGGATTAAGATCAAGCGTTAAGCCGCTTACACCGGCCCTTATCGCTTACACTTTACAGCGATTTATCTTTGAATTCTACAGCGGCCACAAAGGGAGATCTGGAGATCTCCCCCACCATATCCACCGGCAGACTACCGGTGACATCAAAAGCCGTGAACTTGGCGTTTCCGGCGTTTTGAGGCAGCCGGAATACATTTTCGGAAGCGAACCCGGTGCCGGCGCTGAGCTGCCGTATAAACTCGGAAACGAATACTCCGGAGAGCGTGCCGCCCGGCGCCCGCAGAGTGAAACGGATACGCGTTCTGAGCGGAATACCGGAAGATTTTTTTTCTATAGCCACCCGGCGCACCTGGGGATGCTTATAGATGCTTTCAAGTTTGGAGTATGGCACCCACCCCAGCAGGAAGGTTTTCTTTACACCGCCGGTAAAATAAGTTTTCTCCCCGGCGAACTTAAACCCCGTCCCGGAAAGGGCCTTTATCACGGCGGCATACTCATTCGTCCTTGGAAGCACCGTTATAAAAACATAATCACCTGCATTAAAACCGGAGAGGGCGTTTGGATTCAACGGATTTACATATGCGGAAAGCGGCCCTCCTTCATTGGCAAAAGTGACTTTGTAATACTGCCCCGGCGCGGGCTTTACAGCGGGAGCCGGAGCCGGCGCGGAGGCCTTAATTATTATGGGTAATTGTTCGGTCTTTAAGGTAATTACCGGCAGCGAGGTCGGCGCGTCTCGGAAATCGTTAACGTATTTCGGAGCATTCTTAGGATTGCGATAACCGTAAACGGTTTCAACGTAATCCTGGAAAGCCGGATCAAGGTAGGGATTCGTATCGGGAGAAGGGGGCAGAAAGCCGTCTTGTGCCGCTGCCCGTCCCGAAAACAGGAATAATAAGAGGAATAAAACGACGTACTTTTTAATTTTCATTCTTGCATCCAACATCTGCGCAGACGCCGGCAAAACAAAATAAAGAAGCGGGAATATTTTGCAATCCCGTTTCCCCTGGCACTCCGGATTCATAGGCCCGGAGGTGGATGCTCCTTCGCCTCTTCGAAGGATTACAAGTGGTATATACATATTACCTTCAATGATCGGAAACCACAAGGCACTTTAGACCCATGAAACCGTTGCAAAGAGGCCCACTCCCAAATAGGCCTAAAGACCTATGCTCCGACTGCCACACTGTCTTAGTGTCTCGCTGCCGCGCTGTCTTGACACGGAGGTTCCCGACCTGCTATAATTTATCTACCGGTAGGTAAGTTATGAAAAAACAACAAAAAGAAAAAATGACAAAAGGCGACAAGACCCGGCTTAAGATACTTGAAACCGCGGCCAGGATGATGTCCGAAAAAGGCCCGGACGCGGTCTCCATGAGGGAGATAGCCTCCCACCTGAAAATAACGAAACCTGTGCTCTACTACTATTTCAGGGATAAAGAAACACTTATACGCGCGGCCTTCCACGAAGGCACCAGACATTTCCGCGAGCTGGATACGCTGGTTCTGGACGAATCCATACCTCTTGAGAAAAAGATAACCATGATTTTAAGCAATCACCTTAACTTTATACGAAAACATCCCGATATGCCCAAATGCGCCCTCAAAATAATAGCCTCCCCCTCAGACGGGGTCCTCAGCGGCATGGCCCTGGAAATGAAAAATGAACACCGGAAAATGCTTAAACAGGTAATTTATGACGCGGCGCGGAAGGGAGAGGTGGCCAAAGAAGCCTCCAACGACATATCACACCTCTTAAGCGCCGCCATGACCCATTTCATTATAGAGGCGAAAGAGAACGGCCTGACCGCGCTTGATAAAGGCATGCCGGCGCGCTTCGCCAGAATAATCTGCGCCGGGGCCAGGGGCGCCAAAGCCGCCACTGCGGCTTTTTTACTTTCCGCCATGATGATTTCCGGGGCGCGGGCCGCTTCACTTGACCTCAGCCTGCGCGACGCGGTCGGCACCGCCCTGAAAAATAACGCAACGGTAGTGACCGCGGAAGAGACGCGCCTCATATATAAGGAAAGGGTAAAAGAATACTGGGGCACGGTCTACCCGCAACTTAGCGCCACCGGCCAGTACACCCGCAATATCGAATCCCCCTCGTTCTTCATCGGCGGCATCAAGATAAAATCCGGACTTAATAATGTCTACACTGCCGGACTGAACCTGGACCAGGTGCTTTGGGCCGGCGGCAAGGTCTACACGGGCATAAAGATGGCTAATATTTATTCGCGCGCCAGCGACGAACAGCTTAAGACCGCGCAAAAGGGCGTATCCAAAGCCGTAAAACAGGTCTATTACTCGGTACTGCTGGCAAAATCGCTGACCGGAATACAGAAAGAGTCGCTGGATCTGGCACGCCAGCATTTGGACACCATAGAGGCTCAGTATAAGCAAGGCATAGCCAGCGATCTGGCCGTGCTTCGCCAGAAGGTGGAGGTGTCCAACACGGCGCCCGCGCTAACCCAGGCTCAAAATCTTTACGAAGAGGGATTGGTAGAACTAAAAAACCTGCTGGGGCTGGACCCCGAAACGGATATTTCTCTGTCGGATGGGTTCACCTGCGGCGTCCAGGGTCCCGGAGAAATATCCTCGCTCTACAAAACCGCCCTCATGAACAGGCCAGAGTACAGGAACATGAAATATCAGCGCGACCTCTACATAGAAATGGTCACCATAGAAAGGGCCGGACATTTCCCGTACCTGAGCGCCTTCGCTTCGCGCCAGTTCCAGGGCCAGAGCGACTTCGGTTTCCCGGGCTCAAGTCAGCAAAACTGGAGCACAACTGCCGGACTCCAATTGTCCCTGCCGCTGTTCTCCGGAGGCTCGGTGAATTCCCGCACCCGGCAGGCCAAACTGCAGGCCGGCATAGCGGACACAAACCTGAAAGAGCTTGAAAGAAAAATAAAGATCGAGGTAAAAAAAGCCTGGCTAAGCATGAATGAGGCTTCTGAAAGGCGCGAGTCGCAGACCACGGCTGTGGAGCAGGCCCGCAAGGCGCTGGCCGCCACCGAAGTCAGATTCAGGAATGGCCTGGCCAGCCAGCTGGAACTCAACGACACTTCGCTGGCCCTGAACAGGTCGCAGACACTTTATATACAGGCCCTGCACGATACCTGCTCGGCCGAAGCGGAATTAAAGTGGACAACCGGGGAATAGGGAATGGAGAATTTATGAAAAATATTAAAACAATAAAACTACGCGTCGTTCACTGCTCACTTCTTCTGGCAGCAGCACTCATAACGGCAGGCTGCAGGAACAAGGACCTGGAAGCTTTCAACAACCTTGAAAAAGACAGGTTCCTGGTAAAAACCGAAAAGGCGCAGCTAAAAAATATCGAGGATTACCTGACGCTGGTCGGTTCGGTAAAAGCCATGGATGAGGCGGTGCTTTACCCGCGCGTGGCCGGCAAGCTTTTAAGGAACCTGCTCACCGAGGGCGACTCAGTAAAAAAAGACCAGACGGTGGCGCTGATTGAGCGCGACGAGCCCGGAGTTCTGTACGAGCCAGCCCCGGTACCCTCAACTCTTACCGGTGTGATAGGCCGCGTTTATCAGGACTCGGGGGCGAGCGTAACACCCCAGACCCCCATAGCGCTGGTCGTCAGCCAAGGGCAGGTGCGCGTGGTAGTGGATGTGCCGGAGCGCTATACGGCCAAAGTATTCATGAACCAGCGCGCGCTGATAAAAGTTGACGCTTTCCCCGACACGACATTCGAAGGCAGGGTTTACCGCGTAAGCCCCGTAGTTGATGCAAAAACCCGCAGCGCGGTAATAGAGATATTGGCCGACAATCTGAGCGGCCGCCTGAAATCCGGCATGTTCTCCGAGGTGCGCCTGGTGGTCGGCTCCCGGTCCGGCGCAGTAGCCGTGCCCTCAACCGCCATCATCAGCGAAAACAACAAGGCGTACGTTTTTGTCCCGCTCAACGATACCGCGGTGCGACGCGAAGTAAAGACCGGTATATCAAATGGCGACTACACACAGATATCCAGCGGCTTGAAAGCTGGGGATGAGCTTGTAGTCTTCGGTCTGTACGGCCTGAAGGATGGCAGCAAAATCAAGGCGCAGGATTAAGCGGCAATATGAAAATCACAGAACTTGCGATCAAACGCCCCATCTTTACAACCATGATGATAACGGCCCTGGTAGTGCTTGGCCTGTTCTCATACTTCCGCCTGGGCGTGGACCAGATGCCCAATGTGGAATTCCCTTACGTGGTGGTGCAGACCACCTTGCGCGGCGCCGGCCCGGAAGAGATAGAGTCTTCCATTACAAAACCGATAGAAGAATCCGTCAATACCATCTCCGGCATAGAGGACCTGACCTCCACCAGCTATGAAGGCTTGTCCATGGTGCTGATAAAATTCAAGCTTGAGAAAAACGGCGACGTGGCCGCTCAGGAAGTGCGTGATAAAATAAACGCGGTTCTGGCCCAGCTGCCGCAGGGCACCGACCAGCCGGTGGTGTCGAAGTTCGACATAGGCGCAATATCGGTAGTCAACATCGTCGTCTCCGGCAACCGTGACCTGCTGGAACTTACGCAATTCGCCAAGAAAAAAATAAAAGAAAATATAGAGACGGTCAGCGGCGTCGGTTCCATTACCATGGTGGGCGGCCGCGAGCGTGAGATACACATAGTTGTGAACCCGCTTAAGATGGCGTCACTCAATATATCAACCAAGCAGCTGAAAGACGCGATAACACAGCAGAACATAGAGATACCCGGCGGCAAGGTCGAACAGCCCAGTAAGGAATTCGTACTGCGCACGCTGGGCCGCATAAAGAACGTCAGGGACTTCAACTCTATTGTTATAACCAATGTCAACGGCACCCCTATACGCATCTCCGATATTGCCAGGGTTGAGGACACCGGAGAGCGCATGACTTCCTCCTCCTACCTCAACGGCAGGCCCGCGGTAACATTGGTGGTAAAGAAACAATCCGGAAGCAACACGGTGGAAGTGGTAAAAGACATCCGCAAGAGAGTGCAGGAGATACAGTCCCTCATCCCTCCCGGCATTGAAACCAGGATAGTCGGCGATCAGTCTAAATTTATAAAAGACTCGGTTAGAACGGTTGAAGAGCATCTGATATTGGGCGCGCTGTTCGCCGGCTTGATGGTGCTGGTGTTCATAGGCGATTTCCGCTCCACCATAATCTCGTCCATATCCATACCGGTCTCGCTGATAGCCACATTCCTCTTGCTGGATTACGCCGGCTTCACACTTAACACCATGACGCTGCTGGGCCTGACCATAGCCGTGGGTTTGGTTATCGACGACGCCATAGTCATGCTTGAGAACATATACCGTCATATGGAAGAGCACAAGATCTCTCCGCTGAAGGCGGCCATGGCCGGCGCGGAGGAAATCGGCTTCGCGGTCATCGCGATGTCTCTTTCGCTGATGGTCATATTTGTGCCTCTGGCTTACATGGGCGGCATAATAGGCCGCTTCGTAAAAAGCTACGGCCTAACCGTCGCCTTCGCGATAGCGATAAGCACCTTCGTCGCGCTGACGCTCACGCCGATGCTTTGTTCACTGTTCCTGAAAGTTAAGAGCAGCGAAAAAACGAAGCTGCAGAAATTTACAGACCACATCAACGAATACCTGGCGTCGAAATATATAATATTGCTCGAGTGGGCGCTCTCACACCGGAAAGCCATGGTGACGGCCTCCATATGCATAATGTTGTCCATGATACCGCTGTTCATGTTCATCGGCAAGGACTTTTTACCCACGGATGACACGGGCCAGTACCAGATAACGGTAAAAGCCCCGGAAGGAACCAGTCTGGAAGTTATGAAGCAGCTGTTCGCCCAGATAGAGGCAGAGGCAAAAGCGATACCCTACGTTACCACGACCCTGTCATCAATAGGCACCGGCATCGGCGCGCACGCGGGCTCGTCCGCCACTAACGAGGGCTATATAACCGTGGAACTGGTGGACCTCTCCAAACGCCCCCCGCTGAAAGAGATCATGGCCACGGAGCGCGATATGATGGCCAAGTACACCGGTCTGCGCACTGCGGTATCGGCGGCCGGCGGTTTCGGCGGCGGAGAAAAGGAACTGCAATATGTTGTGATGGGCCCGGATCTTGAAAAACTGCAGGTTTACGCGGGGGCGGTAGCGGACCATATGAAGACCCTCAAGGGCGTGGTAGATGTCGACCTGAGCTTTTCTTACGCCAAGCCGGAATACCGCGTAGAGATAGACCGCGACCGCGCTCATGATCTGGGAGTGAAGATAGAAGACATCGCTACCTCGCTAAGGACCATGGTAGGCGGAGAGGAAGACATCACAAAGTTTAAAGACGGCGACGAACTTTATCAGGTGCGCGTGCGAGCCGACAGCAATTACCGCGACAGAAAAGACGTGCTGGAGGCCCTTGTCGTGCCGGCTTTGGGCGGCCGCATGGTACGCCTGGACAGCCTGGCCAAAGTGGTAGAAGGTGTCGGCCCCACCCAGATAGAGCGTCTCAACCGTCAGCGCAAGATCACCGTGGAAGCCAACACCACCGGCATGCCCCTGGGCACCATGATAACAGAAGCCGACAAGGCTTTCAAAAAACTTAACGCCCCTCCGGAATACTCGGGCAGCGCTACCGGCAGGTCGAAGGAGCTCGGAAACATGTTGATGGGGTTCGTGACGGCTTTCCTTATGGCGTTCATCTTCATCTACATAGTGCTCGCAAGCCAGTTCGAGAGCTTTGTCTACCCGATAGCGATCATTATAGCCCTGCCGCTCACGCTGCCTTTCGCTGTGATCTCGCTGTTCGTGACCGGCCAGAGCATGACCTTGTTCAGCATTATGGGTATCTTCATGCTGTTCGGCATCGTGAAGAAAAATGCCATCCTGCAGGTGGACTACACTAACACCCTGCGCGCGAAGGGTCTGACCCGGCATGCGGCCTCTATTGAGGCGAACAGGACCCGCTTGCGCCCTATCCTCATGACCACCCTGACCCTGGTGGCCTGCATGATTCCTACGGCTCTGGGCACGGGCGCGGGCTCGGGATCCCGCCGCGCGATGGCATGGGTCATCATAGGCGGCCAGACGCTGTCGCTTCTCATAACGCTTCTGATGACGCCGGTCACCTACACATTATTTGACGATTTGCAGGAATGGTTCAAGAAGAAGTACATGAAGACCGAATAACTACGGGCCGCCCCGCGGCTGTTCACGATGGGAGTCCGGAGGTGTCAACCGCGGACTTTCATCGCGTCAAAACAAAGCGCCGCGGCTCCCAGTATTGCTATATTCTCAGTGTCTGAAACTTCCACCTTCACACTATCTCTCGCGCGCGCATAAGCATAGCTGCGCATGGTCTCGCGCATTGTATTTTCAAAAAAGCGGAACGCCTTGCTGACAGAACCGCCGAGCACCACTATTTCCGGATCAACCGCGTACATTATTATTTTAAGCGCCGCGCCCACATGAAAGCCAAACTCGGAAAACATGGCCAGCGCTTTCGCGTCGCCTTTTTCGGACAGAGTGAAGGCCCCGGCCCCGGTGACGCCATATCTCTTCTTAAAAAACTGTCCGCAACAGTAATCCTCCAATACGCCGTCGCGGTAAGGGATCATGCCGAATTCTCCGGCGCCGCAATTCGCGCCGGAGTAAAGTTTTCCGTTTGTTATGATTCCCGCGCCGAAGCCTGTGCCCATGATCACGCCAACGGCCGAATCATGCCGGCGTGCCTTGCCGAAATATTTTTCTCCGGCGGCGAAGCAGTTGGCGTCGTTATTTACGCGGACGGGAACGCTATAGCGCTTTTCCAGCAGTTCCCTGAGACGTATCTCCTTCCAGGAGGGTATATTCTGAACATCATAAACCACGCCCGTGATTTGATCTGCCACGCTGGGCACTCCCACGCCTATCCCGGCCACCTCCCGCGACATTTCGCGGTCAGCAAGCTCGCACAACTGCACAAAAACCTCCTGTTCCGTTCCGGCGGCATTTATAGCAGCGGAGGATGCGTGCATGAGTTTGCCGTCACGCACCAGCCCCACGCGAAAATTGGTGCCGCCTAAATCTGCTCCTAACACGTCCATATCCCGCCCTCCGCGATCTATTATTTTATATTCCAACCGCGTATTTTAAGCTCCGGATCAGAGCCTCCGGCGTCCCGCTTCAGATAATAGGCGCGCAGCACGCGCTTCTCTCCTGGTAGCAGCGAGATAAAATTATCGTCCCAGAAAACCGGCGCGACAAATTCCTCCGTGCCCGCCTTGTGCAGAACAAGCTCGACCGAGAAGGCCACTTGTTTTGCCGGGTTTACCAGCTCCACTTCGATATACCGGCGGCCCGTAGCGGACTCCGCGCCGTAATGATGCTTTTCCGATAACCTCACCCGGGAAAGTCCGGCAAGCGCCGTCAGGTCACCATAAGATTTTACAGGCGTTACGGACCAGTCGAACTTCGCGTGATCCAGCACGTCCGGCACGGAGGAAAGGGCGTAGAAGTTCGCGTCCAGCAGTTTGCCCCCGGAGTCATAAACCCGCAGGTCCACGAAATAGGTTTTCCCCGGCGGGTTGATGCCTCCCAGCCCGGCTAGGCGCACCGACCGGTTAGGACCGAGGTCAGAGCTTGCGGACTGCTTCTGCGTCACCGCGGAGGCGGTATCCAGCGTCTTTACCTCCACCCTTATGTTTTTATATTCCGTCAAGCCGCTATTCACAAGGTAGACGCCTCCGTTCGAGGGATTATACACAGCGTGCAGCGGCGCGTTCGCCCTGCGGGCTCCGTAAAACGCCCCTGTCGGCGCGAGGTAATAATCAAAAAGCTGCCACCACAGCTTCGGCCACGCAGCGTTAAACATCCACTGCACTACGCCCGTAGCGTTGAATTTTGCGGCGCTGAAAGCCTCAAACATCGCTCGCACGCCGTCATAGTTCATAAGCTGCGCTTTACGCTCGTAATCGTCCAGATTTTCCGGCTTGCCGAACCTGGCGTTCATGGCCTCATTATAGCGGGTGAGACCGTAAAATTTATTCCTTGCCGTGTGATATAACCAGGTGTCGTCTATCGGCCAAAGATGTTCCCTGGACAACATGCGTTCAAGACTTTCCCGCACCGGGATCTGCGGCCCAGGACCGGTTTCGGTATTGAAGCCGAACGAGCCTCCGCGTGTCTTATCCTCAAACCAGTAAACAGGCGGCACATAATCGTAAGGACCGTTCATCTTCACTCCGGTGGGGCCGGTTATATCACTGGTCTTCCACGAAGCCGCGGCAAGGAACGGCCTTGACGGATCGTCGGCTTTCAGAATGGCCTGATACTCCGTCTCCAGCTCAGGGCGGGGCGGCAAATCGCTGCCGTAAAGCCAGACGAACAGCGCGGGATGGTTGCGCAGCCATTTCACATGATCTTCCCACGAACTGGCTATAAGCCGCATATCGTCCGCGCTGCGAATGCCGCCGTAAGCTCCATCGGTTTCCTTGCCGAGAAATTCGGGCCATTCCCACTGGCAGCTCCAGCCGGCCATTAAAAGAATACCGGCCTCGTCGCAGGCGTCGTACAATTCCTCATCAGAGCCCCAGAATGATTCCAGCCTTATGGTGTTAAGGCCCATGTGCCTGGCATATGCCACCTGTGCGCGCACCTTTTCGCGGGATTGGCGCATAAAAATATCATCCGTCCAGCCCCCGCCGCGTATAAGGATCGGTCTGCCGTTTATCCTGAAACCGCGGTGCCCTTCCGGGGTCATGTAGTCCGAAACCTGGCGCACGCCGAACCGCAGCGCGCGGGAATCCGACGCCGCTCTCCTGATCTTAAATTCCAATTTTAGGGAGTAGAGCTCCGGCTTACCAAAATCATGCGGCCACCATAAACGCGGATTTTTAAGCGACAGCTCCGGATGATCCTGCGGGGTAAACCCGATAACCGCGCTTTCTCCGGCGGCAAGATCAACCTTCTTAGAAAAATGAATCCCGCCTATATCGCCCGACACTTCGCCCGATACCGCGGCGTAGGTATCGTTGCGCGCTTCCACCGTAATTGTCAGATCTGCGGTTTTAAGCGTTTCGGTGTCAACTTCCGTGCTTACATAAGGATTATGCAGGGATACCGGCCCGGACCGCAGCACGCGCACGCCGCGCCAGAGGCCCATACCTGCATCGGGTGGAGCGGGATTCCAATCAACAAAACCGATAGTCGGATCTCCTGGCTTGGGAGGGAAAACTTCCACGGCAAGCGTGTTTACCCCTCGAGTGGAAACGATCTCCGTAACATCAAACTCAAAACGCCGGAAAGAGCCCTTAACCTCAGCCGCGTCCGCAACCTTACGCCCGTTAAGCCAGATATTGGCGCGGTAGTTTATGCCGTCAAAGGCAAGTCTGGTCCTGGAAAGCCCCGGCTGGCGCGAAAGCTTGAACTCCGTCCTGTACCACCATGCCCCGGCAAACGCCGCGGTTGAAACCGAGTCAAGATTTTTGACCGTCAGTACATCGCCGTAAATCCCATTGTCGGCCAACGTCCCAAACACGGTGGCCGGGACAGAAGCCTTGATCCATCCGACCGGTGTAAATGACCCCTCAGAGATAGCTTTGCCGTCCGCGCCCGCTTTATCGGCGGACTGGATAAGCCAGCTGTCGCGCAATTGGGCTTGGTAAGGAGGAACTGCGCTGTCGCGCGACGCGCACGAAGCGGGGCGCAAAGCGCCGGTCAAAGCCAGTAACAGGATTATTATACGGACCGCGCCGCAGCGATATTTTTTCATATCTGGCTCCGTGAATGCTGAAATTTACATCCGATAAAACAAAATGTTACCATATTGTCGCGCGCGGACAAAATTGAGCGCGCAAAGAGGATATGAACCATGCCGACGCAGGAAAAAACAGCCGGTTTGCCGGGACTTAAGCGCACGCTTACGCTTTGGGACCTTATACTTTACGGTGTTATAGTCATCCAGCCCACCGCCCCCATGTCTGTTTTCGGTGTACTGAACGAGAAGGGACACGGCCATGTAGTTACAACTATATTGCTGGCCATGGTGGGCATGCTTTTTACGGCAATAAGCTACGGGCGCATGGCGCGTGCGTATCCCAGCGCCGGCTCAGCTTTCACCTACGTGGGACAGGAGATAAACCCCGCTTTGGGCTATGTTACCGGCTGGAGCATGGTGATGGACTACATGCTCAACCCGATGATCTGCATCATCTGGATAAGCCAGCAGGCGCATGTATTCGCGCCGGCCGTGCCGTATGTAGCGTGGGCTGTATTTTTCGCGATAATTTTCACCACGCTGAACATCCAGGGCGTAAAAACCTCCGCCCGCATGAATGCCGGATTAGCGGCGATTATGGGAGCGGTTATAGCGGTGTTTTTCGTCACGGCTGCACGCTATATACTGGGCAATCCGCACAGCGACCCCGGCTTTTTCACCCGTCCGTTCTTTGACCCGCAACTCTTCAACGCTAAAGCCGTGCTGGGCGGCACTTCCGTAGCGGTATTGACGTATATCGGGTTCGACGGCATCTCCACCCTGTCAGAAGAGGTGGAAAACCCGCGCCGCAATATTCTGCTGGCCACGGTGGCAACCTGTTTTGTGATAGGAATATTGTCCGCCCTGGAAGTTTACGCGGCGCAGTTGCTGTGGCCCGCCTCGCAGCCTTTCCCGAACGTGGACACTGCTTTCGTCTTTGCCGCGGGAAGGGCTTGGGCGCCGATGTTCGCGATAGTCGGAGCCACGCTGCTGGTTGCTAATTTCGGTTCCGGCATGGGCGCGCAACTGGGCGCGGCGCGGCTTCTTTACGGCATGGGGCGCAGCAAGGCTCTGCCTGAATCTTTTTTCGGAGTTGTGGACCCTATACGCCGCGTGCCGCGCAATAATGTCATATTTGTGGGAGTGGTAGCGCTGGCCGGTGCGTTCGTTATAAACTTCGGCCTCGGCGCTGAGATGTTGAACTTCGGGGCGCTTATAGCGTTCATGGGAGTTAACGCGGCGGCCTTCACGCGCTATTGGCTGAGAAGCGACAACAGGACGGCCGCCAATTTCTTCCCGCCGGTGCTGGGCTTTTCCATCTGCCTGCTTTTGTGGCTTAATCTCAGCGCTCCCGCTAAGATTTACGGCGGCATCTGGATGGGGATAGGAATATTGTACGGCGCGATAAAAACGCGCGGCTTCAGCAGCAATCTGATAAGTTTCGACATGCCCCCGGAAAAAAGCTGACGCCCGCGCGCCATTTTCCGGGAAGCCGCAACGGCAACTTTCAGGTCAAAAATCAATTGATAAGCTTATTTTGTGGGTATTGCCCAGATCGCCAAAAGGCACAAAAGCGTAATCAAGCCTGATTACGTCGTAACTCCCCCCCGCGCCGACAGTAAACCCGGCCAGTCCGCCCAGATCTTTTGCCCGGCTGTTATAGCCGGCACGGCAGGATACCGTCAAACCATCGCCCATTTTTATGCCGTACTCGCTTCCGAGACCGAAACTTATCGCGTTGTCGTAAGGCATATCGGCGTCAGCGGCGATGATCCAGTTATTCTCCGGTTTATAGGCCGTTCCGATTTTCAAATTAAGAGGCAGCGGATCGCTTTCCGAAACATACTTCATTTCCCCGCCGATATTCTGGAGCGCGAAACCCAGCGAAAACCTGTCATCCGCGGAGATGCCGTATTTACCGCCGATATCGGAGGTGATCGTCGCGGCGGAATGCTTTATCTTACCAGATACATATTTGAGGCTGGCGCCGAAACCGAAACTGCCGGAACCGATGCCGTACGCTACCGTGCCGACTGTTTCACTGGGGGTAAAGCTTGCCTTTTCAAGCCCTGTTTCATCCGTTTCCGTTATACTGCCGTAGGAAAGATGCTGGATCCCCGCGCCGAATGTCCCGAAATTCATCGGCCGGACATAGGCCAGCCAATCGTATGAAATATCGTCAAGCAAAATGGCGTGCATTAACGACGCCGATTCTTTCTTTATCCCGGCAAGCCCTCCGGGGTTCCAATACACCGCAGCGGCGTCATCCGCTATCGCGGTAAAAGCGTTACCCATTCCCGCCGCTCTGGCTCCGGCCCCCTGCTTAAGAATCTGGGCAGAAGCTGTTCCGGCGTCTCCTTTTGAAAATCCCGCGCGGGTATACGAGGCCTGCACAGCGCAGACGCAGAATAAAATCAAAAAAACTAAAGTTTTATACGCCATGTTTTAACTCTTAAGAGCCCGCGATCCGCGAAACCGTCCGACCTCGGCTATGGCGGAGAATGTTATTTCTCCACCGCGATCTTAACTTTTTTATTTCCGCCCGAAGCTTTTATCAAAGCGATATACACTCCGCTGGCCACCTTTCTGCCGTCCCCGTTCGTGCCGTCCCACACAGCTCTGCCGTTCCGGGTCGTGTACTCAACTTTCTTCACAAGCTCGCCGCTCACGGTGAATATTTCTATTTTCGCGTCGGACGTAAGATTGTCAATTGTCAACCCCTGCGTATGCCTGCCGGGATTGAACGGATTAGGAAAAACCTTTATCAGACTTAAACTGGAAGCAGGTTTAAGCTGTATCAAGCTGAAAACGGAAAAATGATCCGCCACGCCCATAACCTTGTTTTGATTCGGATATGCGGTGGAAGGCAGCGGTATCCATCTCGAATTTTCCGGGTCATACCTGCCCATTACCAATTTCGTTTCATCAAGTCCGACAATATCACTATGGCGGTAATACATGGTTATCACTGAACTTTTTACAGGTTGAAGACCTTTGTCATTTACGATCTCAACGCCGAGTCCGGAAACCGCGGTTGTGCCCCTGCCGGCAGCCGGAACCTGCACCGTCGAGATAGTCAGCGACACGTTTTCGGTAAACGCGCCGGCAGGTATTTCAATTCCCACGTCGCCGCTTTCTAATTTAAGTGTAACTGAAACATCAGTTACCCTGTTTACCACCACCGTCTCCGCCACCGGACACAAAACTTCAAAAGCCTGCGCCATAACGGCGGAAAGCGAGCCTGCACCGCCGGTGCTGACAACCACATCCCAGTAGCCGGTCGCTTTTCCGGTCAGTTCGAACGAGCAGGCGATTTGAGAAGAACTTATAACGCTTACGCCGGTCGCTGAAATATCGGTCTGCCCGGTCTTGGCCAGTTTTACCGAGGCGCCAGCCGCGAATCCCCCGCCGCGCAGGGCGGTCACGCTTACGGAGGCGGAATTATAGCCATGGTCCGGAGTTATAGACGAGGCGCCGAGATAATTCACAAAAAAACCGTTAGTTATCGTGGCGGAAAGCGAGCCTGCGCCGCCGGTGCTGACAACCACATCCCAGTAGCCGGTCGCTTTTCCGGTCAGTTCGAACGAGCAGGCGATTTGAGAAGAACTTACAACGCTTACGCCGGTCGCTGAAATATCGGTCTGCCCGGTCCTGGCCAGTTTTACCGAGGCGCCAGCCGCAAATCCCCCGCCGCGCAGGGCGGTCACGCTTACGGAGGCGGAATTATAGCCATGGTCCGGAGTTATGGACGAGGCGCCGAGATAATTCAACAGAAAACCATCGCTCAGAGTATATCCGGCAGAACCGCTCGTGATCACTACATTCCAATATCCGGTGGCTTTTCCGGTCAGATCTAACGCGCAAACCGCATGCGTGGAAGCCTGAACATTCACTTCAGTCGCAAGTATATCGGTCTGGCCGCTGCGCGTGAGCGTGATCGTAGAACCATTTACCAGCCCGATCCCGTCCAATCCCATGATAACCGGACCACTGTTATAGCCGGAGTCGGGCGTAACCGAGGTAATTGTCATCGGCTTGATCTCAAGGCTGTCATTAAGCGTGTAAGTAAACGCCCCGCTCGTTACTGTTACATTCCAATATCCGGTAGTTTTTCCTGTCAGATCAAAGCCGCAGGAGATCCGGGTTGAATTTACGACATTGACACTGCCGGCGAGAATATCCGTCTGATCCGTTTTGGACAGCGTCACCACAGAACCGCCGAGAAAGCCATTTCCGGAGATTGCGAAGGTTTGCGGCCCCATATTAGAACCTAAAGCCGGCGTGATTGAAACGATATTCATCGGCTGAATGTTAAAACCGCCTGCCAGGGAATTGCTGAACGCGCCGCTCGCGACCACTACGTCCCAGTAACCCGTCGCTTTCCCCGCCAGATCGAACTTGCAGGTGAGTTTATTTGAACTCACAACATTTATATTTGTGGCTGTTATATCCGCATGGCCTGAATGCACAAGCTTGACCAAGGTCACGTAGTTGGCAAAGCCCTCGCCGCTCAGATCCGTAATATCGACCGAATCGGTGTTGTATCCGGAGTTTGGGGTTATTGAATTAATAATGACCGCGTTCACAAAAAATCCGCTCGGTAAAGTCGCGGAAAGCGAGCCTGCGCCGCCGGTGCTGACAACCACATCCCAGTAGCCGGTCGCTTTTCCCACCAGATTTAACGCGCATGTTATCTGGGTTGAGCCGATCACGCTCACACTTGTGGCGGATATATCTGACTCATCGGCACGCGCTAGTTTTACGGTTATGCCCCCGCCGGAAAAACCCTCGCCGCGCAAATCAGTTATGGCCACTGACCCGGTGTTGTAACCAGTGATGGGGGTGACCGAAGTGATAAACATCGGCTTGATCTCAAAAACGCCAGCCAAAGTCCGGCTGAACGCCCCGGTCGTGACCACTATATCCCAGTAGCCAGTCGCTTTCCCAAGCAGATTGAACGCGCATGCTATCTGGGTCGAGGCGATCATATTCACGCTTGTCGCGGCTATCGCCGTCTCGCCGGCGCGGGTAAGCGCCACGGTTGACCCGGCCACAAAGCCCGCGCCGCTCAGATTCGTAATGCTGACCGGCCCTGTGTTGTAACCGTAGCCGGGAGTGACCGAGACCACCTGCATCAGACTGATATTGAACCCACTATTTAATGTCCGGCTGAACGCACCTGTCGTAACCACTATATCCCAGTAGCCGGTCGCTTTTCCAAGCAGATTAAACGCGCATGCTATCCGGGTCGAGGCGATCACATTCACGCTTGTCGCGGATATATCCGTCTCGCCGGCGCGGGTAAGCGCCACGGTTGACCCGGCCACAAAGCCTGCGCCATGCAAATCCGTGATGCTGACCGGACCCGTGTTGTAACCTGTGTCAGGCGTAACCGAGGTTACCTGCATTAACCTGACCTCAAAAGTATTGGTTAAAGTCCGGCTGAACGCACCTGTCGTAACCACTATATTCCAGTAGCCGGTAGCTTTTCCAAGCAGGTCGAACGCGCATGTTATCTGGGTTGAGGCGATCACATTCACGCTTGTCGCAGATATATCCGTCTCGCCGGCGCGGGTAAGCGCCACGGTTGACCCGGCCACAAAACCCGCGCCGCTCAGATTTGTAATGCTGATCGGACCTGTGTTGTAGCCCGCATCGGGCGTAACCGAGGTCACCCGCATCAGCCTGATCTCAAAAGCGCTGGCTAAAGTCCGGCTGAACGCACCTGTCGTAACCACAATATCCCAGTAGCCGGTCGCTTTTCCAAGCAGGTTGAACGCACACGCTATCTGGGTTGACCCCGCCAAGCTGACCCCGGTCGCGGATATATCCGTCTCGCCGGCGCGGGTAAGCGCCACGGTTGACCCGGCCACAAAGCCCGCGCCATGCAGATCCGTGATGCTGACCGGCCCTGTGTTGTAACCTGCGTAAGGCGTAAGCGAGGTTATTTCCATCAGCCTGACCTCAAAAGCGCTGGCCAAAGTCCGGCTGAACGCGCCTGTCGTAACCACAATATCCCAGTAGCCGGTCGCTTTTCCAAGCAGGTCGAACGCGCATGTTATCTGGTTCGAATTTACCACGCTGATACTGGTCGCGGCTATGGCCGTCTCACCGGCGCGGGTAAGCGCCACGGTTGACCCGGCCACAAAGCCCGCGCCATGCAGATCCGTGATGCTGACCGGCCCTATGTTGTAGCCAGCGTAAGGCGTAACTGAGGCCACCTGCATCAGACTGACATTAAAGCCGTTATTCAAAGTCTGGCTGAACGCACCTGTCGTAACCACTATATTCCAGTAGCCGGTCGCTTTTCCAAGCAGGTCGAACGCGCATGTTATCTGGTTCGAATTCACACTGACGCCGGTCGCGGCGATGGCCGTCTCGCCTGCGCGGGTAAGCGCTACGGTTGACCCGGCCACAAAACCCGCGCCATGCAGATCCGTGATGCTGACCGGACCTGTGTTGTAACCGGTGTACGGCGTTACCGATGTTATCTGCATCAACCTGATATTAAAACAGTTACTCAAGGTCTGGCTGAACGCACCCGTCGTAACCACTATATTCCAGTAGCCGGTCGCTTTTCCCAGCAGGTCAAACGCGCATGTTATCTGGTTCGAATTCACACTGACGCCGGTCGCGGCTATCGCCGTCTCACCGGCGCGGGTAAGCGCAACGGTGGAGCCGACA
>CAIPTO010000103.1 GCA_903867985.1 uncultured Elusimicrobia bacterium
GTTGGTCGTTACATAGCCTGCGGCGGGCGTTATAGTGGCGAGTCCCGCGATGGAACCGGTAAGAAGCCCCACGAATTGGGGCTTCTTCTCAAGTATCCAGGCTACCGTACGCCAGGTAATCGCGGCGAACGAGGCCGCAACGTCTGTGTTTACGAACGCAAGGGCTGTAACGGAATCCACTTTAAGTTCGCTGCCGGCGTTGAATCCGTACCAGCCGAACCACAAAAGACCAGTGCCGAGGGCAACAAGCGGGATGCTGTGTGCAGCAGGATCAGCCACTTTCCTGCGTCCTACGAAGAACACGGAAGCCAGTGCCGCGAAGCCGGCAGAGGCGTGTACCACTATTCCGCCGGCGAAGTCGAGAACGCCGTGCGTGGCCATAAGGCCGCCGCCCCATACCATGTGGCAGAGAGGGAAGTAAACGAAGATCAACCAGGCTACCAGGAAGATCAGGTAGGCCTTGAAGTTGATCCGGTTGGTGAACGCGCCGGTGATGAGCGCCGGGGTGATCTGGGCGAACATCATCTGGTAGCCGAAGAACACCAGCAGCGGGATGCTGGTGGAGCCGGCGAAGGCCGTCGTGGGCGTTATGCCGTGCATGAAGGCCATGTCCAGGTTGCCTATGATGGCGCCCTTGCCGCCGCTGAAGCACAGCGAGTAGCCGAAAGCGTACCACAGCACCGTGGTGACGCCCATGGAAACGAAGCTCTGTATCATTATCGCCAGCACGTTCTTACGGCCCACAAGCCCGCCGTAGAAAAAGGCAAGTCCCGGGGTCATGAGCATGACCAGGCTGGTTGACACCAGCATGAAACCTGTATTCCCAGTATCAAACATATATGGTTTCCCTCCGTATTAATCATTAGCGCTGTAACTTCGCGCTTACTAAATTATAGGGATTGCGGAGGAATTGCGGTATCAGGGATTCCCTGAGAGGTATGGTGAAAAAACCTTATAAATGGCCATAGGTCGCGGATGCGATTCCTGAGGGATGAGGACAAAGGCGCTATTGTTTACAGACTTACCAACCCCTCCTTTACCGCGTAACGGGTGAGGCCGGCAATGCTCTGTATCCCTATTTTTTCCATTATTTTTTTGCGGTGGGTTTCCACGGTTTTAATGCTTAGGTCCAATTTATGGGAGATCTCCTTGGTCCGCAGCCCTTCAGCCAAAAGTTGCAGCACCTCCCGTTCGCGAGAAGAAAGTATTGTGAAAGGACTGCGGGGATCTCCGGCGGGCCCCTTGATATAATCGCTCAGCACCAGGCTTGTTATACCGGCGCTCAGGAAAAACCTGCCGCAATTTACCGCCTTTATGGCGTCCATCAGTTCTTCAAAAGCCGAATCTTTTAACAGGTAGGCGCGCGCACCGGCCTTAAATATCTCTGTCACGTATTTGCGGTCATTATGCATCGAAAGAGCGATAATGCGCGCCGGTTTTCGCGTTTTGGAGAGTTTGCGGGAAGCCTCTATACCGTTCAAGCCGGGCATTGAAATATCCATTATGACGATATCCGGAGAAAGTTCATTTGCGAGACGCACCGACTCTATGCCGTCCCTTGCCTCGCCAACCACCTTGATGCCGGGCTGTTTCTCAAGCAGGGCACGCAGGCCCTCGCGAAATATCTTATGGTCGTCGCAGATAAGTATCTTTTTTTCCATTTCGTTTATCCTTGCCGAGAGGCGCGGTTATTACCGCCAGTGTGCCGGAATCCCGGCGCGAACTCAGCCGGAAAGCCCCGCCAAGGCGGGAAACTTTTTCCCTGATGGAGAAAAGCCCGAAGCCGCCTTTATCGCCGTCGTAAACCGAAGCCTCAGCGGTGTTAAAACCGCAGCCGTTATCCCGCACGGTCACGGCTATCTTGCCGCCGCCGCTGCGTACCCTTACCTTTACCTCCGAGGCCTTCGAGTGCTTTACGGCGTTCATCAGAAGCTCGCGCACGGCCTTGAATATGAGAACGCTGGTCTCGATAGGCAAAGATATGCGCCTGCCATCACCGCTAAAATCCACCGCGAGGCCCTGACGCTTGCGTGTATCCGCAGCTAGGCGCTCAAGCGCGCTCTCAAGGCCCAATTCGTAAAGTATGGGAGAAGCCAGCTGAAAGGTCAGATTACGGCTCGCAAGTATAGCTTCGTCTATGAAACCCGAAAGGTTCTTCAGTTCGGAGGAAGCTTCCGGCACGGAACAGTATCCGCGCAGCGCGCCGGCCTTCATTTTAGCCATGGCCAGCGTCTGGCCTATTATGTCGTGCAGGTCCGTGGCTATCTCCCTGCGTTCGCGTTCCTCCGTAAGGATAAGCTCCGCTGAAAGCCCCCGCAGTTTTTCCTGGTAAGAGAGTATTTCCTTTTGGCGCAGTTCACGTTCCATGATTTCCGCTTTCAGGGCGGAATTAAGCTTCTCCAGTTCGGCCGTGCGGTCTTTCACGCGCTGTTCCAGGTCGTTGTGCGCGTCCATCAGCGCCTCTGAGGCCAGCTTACGCTCGAAATAAACCCTGAGCATGTCGGCCAGGGAATTTATAAGGTTGCGCTCCTCGGCGAGGAACGGGCCTTCCGCTTCTTTAGGCATTTTTTTATGGTAATAGACCTCGATGCGGCCGGAGAGGGACGGACTGACCCGGAAATTGCAGGCCTGCAGCCAGCGCGTACGCCTGAAACCGCGGTTCCGGCTTTCGCAGTTCCCGACGATTATACGCCCGGATGTGATCTCCGGATACTGCCACGCCGGCGGTATAAGTTTGACTATGCGGTCAAGGACCTCTCTTGTCGAAAGATTGTCATCCTGCAGTACGCAGACCGTCGAATGCAGTGCCGTCAACTCCTTAACGCGCTCCCGTAAAGCGTGTATAACTTCGTTCTTCGGTACTTCCGGATGCAGTGCATGAATAGCCTGGGAGGGTTTCAGCAGTTTGTTACGCGTATTGCGTGTTGAAAGCATAAACGTCAGTTTACAATAATTACTCAATTAAGACCAAAATCAATTTTGCGTTTCCATTTCAGGCCAGGTGATTTATATTTGAATCCTATAACCAACGCCAGGATCGGTGATAATAAAGCCGCGCAGGCCGGGATCTTTGTCTTCCAGCTTGCGGCGTAACTGGCTGACATATATGCGCAGATAGTGGGATTGCTCAATGGCGTGCGGCCCCCATACTTCAGACAGCAGATGTGATTGCGTTACGATCTTTCCGGCATGGCTCACCAATGCCTTAAGCAGGTCAAATTCAGTAGCGGTTAGATGGACTTCTTCTTCGGCAATCCATACTTTCCGCTTACCGAAATCTATTTCCAGCGGGCCATGCTTGAATGTCGTATCATCCTGCAAATTGACTGAATGGCGCAACGCCACGCGGATTCTTGCCAGCAGTTCTGTCAGACTGAAAGGTTTTACCAGATAATCGTCCGCGCCGGAATCCAGCAAAAGTTCCTTGTCCGCGTCCGCATTTTTCACCGTAAGAACAATAACCGGCACTCTCGAAAATTTTCGTATCTCCTTCAGAACGTCCAGTCCGCCCTTATCCGGTAGATTAAGATCCAGGATAACGACATCCGGATGACTTTCAGACGCCGTTTTTATGCCTTCCTGCCCGGTTTTTGCCAGCAATACCTCATAGCCTTTGGCTGTCAGACTGGCATCAATAAAACGCCGTATAGATTTCTCATCATCAATAACCAGAATTTTAGCGCCTGTTCTCATTTGTTCTCCAAATTGGGTTGCGGCTCCACCGGCAGCGTTATTGAGAACTCCGCTCCGCCGTCAGGCCGGTTTATCGCCGCTATGGAGCCATTATGCAATTCAACGACAGTTTTTGCTATCGCAAGACCAAGCCCTGTCCCGCCGGTCGGCGTACCAGGCACTCGGAAGAACCGGTCAAACACCTTTCCCAAATATTCCTGCGGTATCCCTTGGCCGCTGTCCGCCACTCGTATCACAAGCCTTTCGCCTTCCTGAGCCGCGCTCAATTCGATGCGGCTTCCAGACTGAGTATAGTTCAGGGCGTTAGATAAAATATTCACTAAGACCTGTTCCATAAGCGCGTAATCCGCATGTAAAAAAGGCAGTTTATCCGGAATATGCAATTCCAGCTTGTGTGTATCCAGCCTTTGGCTAAGTTTTGACATACATGCTTCCGTCAATTCCCGCACGTCAAACCATTCTTTTTTAAGGCTGAGCAGTCCCGATGACAACCGGGACATGTCCAGGATATTAGTTACTTCTCTGTTGAGCCTGTCCGCAGCTTCCGAGAGTTCGTGCAATATAGGCTTTCTTGCCTGCGGGTCAACGGCTATCTTATCGTCTTCCAACGCGGAGACAAGCCCTATTATGGCGGTAATCGGCGTTTTTATCTCATGCGATATGCTATTGAGTATGGTCTGGTAAAGTTTTTCAGAGCGTTTCAGCTCTTCGGCGGATTGTGCCTGCTCCCTATAAAGTTCCTGCTTAAAATAAAACGCGATCTGCCCGCATAAGGCAAGCATAAGGCTTTTGGCTTCCTCACCAAGCATTATGCCGGGATTGTTAGGCATGTAAGCCAATACTCCCGTAACTTTGCCGTAAGCTATCAACGGTATATATAAAGCTTGTGATGCACTTAAAGTATCCGTGCTCCAACCCGCTTCTTTTCCGTTATCCAGCACCCACTTCGCCACAGCCCATTCCCGCGCATCTGACATCCAGCGATAAGGAGCCGCGGTTGTGGTTTCAAAATCCTGCCCGCCTTTTGCAAATATCACTTCGAAAGAGCCGCCAAAAAAACCGCGCATTTTGTCCATCACGGTCTGAAGGCACTCTTTGCGTTTAGATTGAAAAGCAAATTGTGCCAGTATGTCCAGCATCGCTTCGCTTGATTTCTCCTTCGACCTCAAAAGCTGCTGATTGCCGATTATGCGGTGGCTTAAAAGGCCGGTTATGGCGGCGACAAGCAGATAGGTCAGGCACATTAGCATATCTTCCGGCCGCGTAATTGCAAAGGTGTATTTCGGCGGGATGAAAAAGAAATCCCAGGCAAGTGCGCTTAAGGCGGCTGATAACAATATCGGGCCGACAGTAAAGAACGCGCCGGCTCCCAGCACAGCCAGTAAATAGAGAAAGCCGACCGACTGATAACTCACAGCCGGAGCGAGCATCGCCCCAACAACGGTTATTACTCCTATCAACACAAGCGCGGATTGATAAGGTCGTTTGTCGGCCAAAAACGAAAAGGGCAGGTAAAATCTTTCTTTTGAATCGGCACGCGCCGACTCGTCATACAGTACCTGAACGTCAATATCCGTTTCCTTCAGCAGCCTGTCCAGAAGCGATGGGCACAGCTTTGAAAAAAAATTATGATTCGGCCTGCCCATGAGCAGTTTTGTCACTCCGTGCTGCTTTCCGATCCTCGCGATGGCGGAAACCAGATCGGAGTCCGTGGTTGTGATTATTGCAGCGCCAAGGCTGCGCGCAAGTTCTATGTTCTCGGAAAGCCTGTTTTTATCATCCTGCGACAATGTAATGCCGGTGTCCACATGCAGGGTTATCCAATCCGCCTCCGCAGCGAAAGCCATTTTACGGGCGGCGCGTATAAGTCTTCGAGAATGCGGACTGTGGCTGACCGCCACCAGCAGCTTTTCGTGCACTGGCCTGGCTGCTTGACCTGCGAGTCCACGCAGTTCGTTCCCAACCACATCTCCCGCGAACCTTAACGCGATCTCTCGCAAAGCGGTAAGCTTGTCCTGCCGGAAAAAATTATCCGCGGCCTGTGCCGCTTTTTCGCCCAGATATACTTTACCATCGGCAAGCCTTTCCAGCAGCGTTTCCGGAGGGATGTCCACCAGTTCTATCTGTTCCGCGCGTTCTATCATGGAATCCGGCACGGTTTCATATATCGCAATGCCGGTCGCCAGTTCCACATCTTCCTTGCGGCTTTCCACATGCTGGACATTCAGAGTGGCGTAGACATTGATGCCGTGGTCCAAAAGCTCAACGATATCCTGCCAGCGTTTCTCATGGCGCGAACCGGGGATATTGGTATGCGCCAGTTCGTCCACCAGAGCGAACTCCGGTTTGCGTTTGAGCAGGGTATCTATGTCCAGTTCTGCAAATTCCTTGTCCCGGTAGAAAACCGCTATTCTCGGAATTACCGGGATGTTTTCGAGCAACTTTTGCGTTTCTATCCGACCATGTGTTTCAATTATACCGGCAACCACATCAGAACCGTCTTTTATAAGTACGTGCGCGGCCTCCAGCATGGCATATGTTTTGCCTACGCCGGCCGACATCCCTAAAAATATTTTCAGCTTTCCGCCTTTCTCGCGTTCCTGGGCTTTTTTCAGCGATTTCAAAAGCTCATCCGGGTCAGGGCGGATCGCGTCGTTATCTGTCATTTTTGATATCCCTCGTCCAGTTTAAGATTCAGCCGTAAAACATTAACTCTCTCCTCCCCAAGGAATCCGGCCTGCCTTGGTTCGATCCGACCGTCTACTAAAGACATAATATCAACTTCCGGGACGCCGCGCACGTGCGCCACCCTCGCGCACTGGATCCGCGCCGCCTCAACGCTTATATGCGGGTCCAGGCCGCTGGCCGAGGCGAAAACCATTTCGGATGGGACCGGCTTGCCCGCTGCACCCGGATTGGCGGCCAGGAAAGCCACCGTATTATCCTCGGCCTGTTTTTTGAGCGCCAGCGAAACAGGCGAGAGATTGCTCCCGCCGGATGGGAGAGGGTTATACCCAACGGCGGAAGGGCGTCCCCAAAAATAGCGTGGGTCTTTGAACGATTGGCCTATAAGTTCCGAACCGGCCGTTTTACCGCCGCTCTCGATGAAACTGCCGGAAGCTTTACCGGAGAAAAAAACCCGCGCAAAGCCTGTGACGGCCAGGGGATAAGCCAGGCCGGTGATAAAAGTCAGGACCAGAAAGATTTTTACTGCGGACCAGAATGTTTTCATATGTGTTTTCCTATACTGCGAGTCTTATCGCGACTATAAGCATATCTATCAGTTTAATACCGATGAACGGCGCGACTATGCCGCCCGCGCCATAGATGAGAATATTGCGCCGCAGCACCGTACCCGCGCTTTCCGGGCGGTAAGCCACCCCTCGGAGCGCGAGCGGAATCAGAAGCACGATTATGATCGCGTTAAAGATGACCGCACTAAGTATAGCGCTCTGTGGGGAATGCAGTCCCATTATATTAAGCCCCGAAAGCGCCCCTGCATGCTTTTCGGTCATGTAGAGCGTGGCGAATAATGCCGGGATGATGGCGAAATACTTGGCCACGTCGTTAGCTATGCTGAAGGTCGTGAGGGCTCCACGGGTCATAAGCAGTTGCTTGCCTATCTCCACTATCTCTATAAGCTTGGTGGGGTTGCTTTCCAGATCCACCATATTACCGGCTTCCCTGGCCGCCTGCGTGCCGGTGTTCATCGTTACGCCCACGTCCGCCTGGGCCAGGGCGGGAGCGTCGTTGGTGCCGTCGCCGGTCATGGCCACAAGCCGTCCTGACACCTGCTCCCGCCTTATCCTGGCCAGCTTGGATTCCGGTGTGGCCTGGGCAATAAAATCGTCCACCCCAGCCTCAGCGGCTATGGCGGCGGCGGTAAGAGGATTGTCGCCGGTTATCATAACCGTCCGTATGCCCATTTTACGCAATTCAGCAAAGCGCTCCTTTATGCCGCCTTTGACCATGTCTTTAAGGTGTATGAGGCCTATCACTTTGCCGTTCTCAGCCACGGCCAGCGGAGTGCCTCCGCTTTTGGCTATCTCTTTATGGACGGTTTCAAGTTCTGGCGGAAATTGCAGCCCTGCCTTACCCGCTTGATCCCTGATGGCGTCCACAGCCCCTTTTCTTATGGAGCGAATAACTTTCGCGTCGATTCCCTTCATATCTATACCGCTCATCTGGGTAGTTGCCGAAAAAGGCACGAACGACGCTTCCGTCGGATGAAACTCACGGGCGCGCAGTTCAAAGCGTTTCTTAGCCAGCACGACTATGGACCGACCCTCTGGAGTTTCATCGGACAGTGAAGCCAGCTGGGAAGCCTCGGCGAGAATCGCTTCGGTCACTCCCGGCGCAGGGATAAAGGCCGTGGCCATGCGGTTGCCCAAAGTTATAGTGCCGGTCTTGTCCAAAAGCAGCACATCTATGTCTCCTGCGGCTTCTACTGCGCGGCCGCTTTTTGCTATCACATTCCGCCTTATGAGGCGGTCCATGCCCGCTATGCCTATGGCGCTTAACAAGCCGCCTATAGTGGTGGGGATCAGACAGACCAGAAGCGATACCAGCACAGGGACCGTAACCAATTTCCCCAGGTCCTGTCCTGCGGAAACAGCGGTGTAATCCGAGAACAGCTTTAGCGTCGAAACAGCCAGAAGGAATATCAGCGTAAGCCCCGAAAGAACCATAACAAGGGCGATCTCGTTCGGCGTTTTCTGCCGCTTGGCGCCTTCTATCAGGGCTATCATGCGGTCGATGAAACTTTTTCCCGGCTCAGCAGTCACGCGTATAACCAGCTTGTCGCTGATAACGCGGGTGCCGCCCGTTACCGCGCTTCTGTCTCCGCCGCTTTCCCTTATCACCGGCGCCGACTCGCCCGTTATGGCCGACTCGTCCACGCTGGCGATGCCTTTCACCACTTCCCCGTCCGCCGGTATAATGTCCCCGGCCTCGCAAACCACCATGTCGCCTTTAGTCACCTCGGAGGATGGCACTTTTCTTTCTTTGCCGTCCTCAAGCAGGCGCGCCATTACCTCCACGCGTGATTTCCGCAGGCTTTCAGCCTGTGCCTTGCCTCTGCCCTCCGCCAGTGCCTCCGCAAAATTAGCGAAAAGCACAGTGAACCAGAGCCAGAGGCTTATCTGGAACTCGAATAGCGGGAAGGGACCGGAAGAGAGCGACTGGATCATGGCCGCCGTGGTCAGCGCCGCGCCGATGAGCGTAACGAACATCACCGGGTTGCGCGCCTGGATGCGGGGGTCCAGCTTCTTAAAAGCTTCCACTGCGCTGTCCAAGATCAGTTTTTTGTCAAAAGCAGGTTTTTTATTGCCGTCCATATTATTTCTCCTAAAAAAGGAATATTCCTTTTACCATCAACATATGCTCAAGAATGGGCCCCAGAACCAGCGCGGGAACAAAAGTCAGCACCCCCACTATGATAATCACGCCGGTGAGCAGGAAAGCGAACAAAAAGTCGCCTGTGGAAAAAGTACCCGCCGAAGGCGGCGCGGACTTCTTGCCCGCCAGAGAGCCTGCTATCGCCAGAGCCGGAAGCAGGCAGACGAAACGGCCGGCCAGCATCGCGAAAGCAAGAGACAGATTATAGAACCGGGTATTGGCGTTCAGTCCAGCAAAGGCGCTGCCGTTATTGGCGGCTGCGGAGGTATAGGCGTAAAGCATCTCGCTGAAGCCGTGAGGACCCTTGGCGGAAAGAGAAGCCAGCCCGGCGGGAAGAACGCAAGCCGCCGCCGTACCGAGGAGCATCAGCGCTCCCGGAGCCAGCATTCCGATCATGGCCATTTGAATTTCGCGCTTTTCTATCTTCTTCCCAAGATACTCGGGCGTCCTGCCCACCATAAGTCCGGCCAGGAAAACCGTCATGAGCACGAAGAACAGCATGCCGTACATTCCCGATCCGACCCCGCCGAAAACGATCTCCCCCAGATGCATATTGAACATCGCTACTGCCCCGGCCAGAGGCGAGAGGCTTGAATGCATTGCATTGACAGAGCCGTTGGAGGCGACCGTAGTGGACACCGCCCATAGCGCGCTGTTTGTTATACCAAAGCGCGTTTCCTTGCCTTCCATAAGCGGCCTGCCGTTGAACAGCCGCGCGGCCGCGTCATGCTCCGAATAAAGCGAAACGCCGAGGCCGCCCGCCCATATAGCCATCATTACGGCGTACAGCACCAAAGCGTGTTTTTTATCCTTTATCATGATACCGTAGGCGTAAACCAGCGCGGCAGGGATTATCAGTAAAGCGAGCGTCTCCAGGAAATTGGACAGCGGCGTGGGGTTTTCAAACGGGTGCGCGCTGTTTGCGTTAAAAAAGCCTCCGCCGTTAGTCCCGATCTGTTTTATTGATATCTGCGAAGCCGCCGGTCCCATCGGTATACCCTGTTTCGCGCCTTCAAGCGTGATTATCGTGCGGGTGGCCGAGAAATTCTGCACCACACCCTGGCTGACAAGGACAAAAGCAAAGAGCAACGATAGCGGCAACAGTACATAAATGGTGCCGCGGACCAGATCGGTCCAGAAGTTTCCGATCAAGTCGGTCGTTTTTCTGGAGATTCCCCGCGCGAGCGCAAGGAATACCGCGATACCGGCCGCCGCGCTCACGAAATTCTGGACGGCCAGGCCAAGTATCTGGGTAAAAAAACTCATGGTCGTTTCGCCCGCATACGACTGCCAGTTGGTATTGGTCATGAAACTGACGGCGGTGTTTAAGGCGAGTGCCCATTCCACATTGTCCAAATGGTCGGGATTTAGCGGCAGGTAAGCCTGAAGGACCTGCATCAGGAACACAGCGGCCAAGCTGAGGCCGCTGAAGATGATGACGGCCTTGGAATATTCCAGCCAGTTCATCTCTTTAGAGGCATCAACACCGCCCAGCCTGTAGATTAATCTCTCCAATGGAGCCAGGATAGGGGACAGGAAAGTCCTTTCTCCCTCGAACACCCGGGCCATGAAAGTACCGAGCGGCGGTGTGAGCAGCACCAAAAGACCGATAAATGCAGCTATCTGTATAATGTCAAATATGTTCATAATAATTCCTCATTTAGAATTTCTCGGGATGCAGTATCGCGTAAACAAGATAGATCATCAACAAAAAAGAAACTATTCCGGCGATCATAAAGTTCATAATTTCAAGCCTCGCTATAACACTTAATTCCTCTACTTATTAAAAGTTTATGTCAAGCTGAATGGTAAAAGTGTCGGCCCCGGCAACTTTGGCGTTATTGTATATATCGTAGCCGAAGATCACGCTGGTATTCGGGGCAAAGGCCCATGAAGCGCCGAAACTGAACGCTCCAAGCGAAGAGTCCCCGCCCTGGTAATCCACCGCAGCCCAGAGCTTGTCCGAGACTTCGCTTATGGTCCTGTCCCAGGAGAGGAGCAATCCGGTGTTTGCTTTTTTGCCGTTCTCGTCCAGCAGCACTTTGTCGTTGCCGGCATAGTAACCCGCCGAAAGCCTGCCAACCTTCGGGAGGGTCTTGGCGGCCAGGCCGTAAACGATATTCTGCTCGGTGATATTTTTTTTCAAGCCGAAATTATAGCCGCCGAGCGCCAGCGCCGGGCTGCCGGAGAATATAGTTCCTTCCGGAGTGGCGGCCTTGGCATGCAGGTACAAGGGATAGCTATCGGCGGGGATCCCCGCCTTGATTATGTCAACCCCCGCCTCCCCCTGCACCTTTTTACCAGCATATACGCCCATGGTAGGGCCGATATCATAAACCGGGGCTTTCCACGAGCCGTCGGAGTTTTTTCCGGAAGCCACGTAGTTGTCCACATTCAGGTGGAATGTTTTATATTGTTGTATATCTGTAGAAGGTATCCATATCTGTGTGGAAGGAGTGGCCTTTGCAGTCAACGGGGCAAAGAACAGAAAAGCAAGCGAAAGTATATTTAATTTTTTCATTAGTAATATCTCCAAATGGGAAATTTTTCCGGATACAGCAGCGTAGCAACGAGGTAGAGTATCAACAGAAAAGAAATTGTCACCACGATCGCAAAGTCCATAACTTTCAAACCTCGTTGCATGACTTAAACTCCTACTTATATTCTACACACTCCCCGGACTATTTCAAGTAAATGGATTTGCCAAATGCGTAAAAATGGCGTAAATTTATCGGTATTTTCCTGGTTAACCTGAAAGGTGCAGTTGCAACTTTCCGCCCGCATAGTGCTGGGCCCTCAGCCCGCTGTGCGGGGAATTCTGAGAATAATTCTGTTCCCATATTTCCTAAATGAAGTTTGTCTTGAACTGCAGGATTCAGGTTAATTTCTGCGTATGGCTTATGGCCTATGGCGAATGGCAGAGGTTTCTTCATAGAAGAAACCTCTAGAACGGATAGCCGACTTTGATTATGGCGTTGGTGCCTTCGGAGCCGAAGGCGAAGTCCAGCGTGCCCACTACCTGCGGGCGGATGACTATCCTGGCAGAGATGCCGGGGCTGTACTTGAGATTGCGGGCCCGTAAAGCGGAAGGTCTTGGAAACACCGTGCCCACGTCAAGGAACGGGGCTATCTCGCTTTCGCTGATGAATTTCATGAACGGAGAACGCGAAAGTGTCATTCGCTCCTCTATGTTGAATACAAATTTGCCACGATCCACGAAGCGGCCGTCCCCGGCCATTCTCAGGCCGGTGCTTTCCCCCAACTGCGGCAGGGCGTAGAACGGCAGGTCGTCCCCTCGCGTGAACTGGAACAGGTAATGTATGGCGGTAACGTAGTTCCCCTCTTCCTTATAGTTATAGTAGTGCTTCAACTGAAGCGTGTAAGTGCGGTAGTTGTAATCGGAGACCAGACGCCGGTCAGAATAGCTCACAGAAGCGGAGGCGTAGGTGCCGATCTTAGGCAGGAACGGGTGATCGGTATCGTCATATACCAGAGCGAAACGATGGGTCAGGAACTGCTTTTCCTTTGAGGCTTGGTTGAAAAAATCCGGGAAAAGGCCGCTGACCTGCCCGTTTTCCTGCGGGCCGTCGGCTATTCTCTTAAGATAATAAGCGTGGTTGAAATTAAAGAAAAGGTTTTTTATGAGCGGCAGATCCACGGTGAATTCTTCGCCGGTCATGTTCAGGGCGTAATTGGCCTTGTCTTTTTGGGAAGATTCTATGCCAGGCCCGTAAAAAGATGGTTTTCCGGTTACCCAGTTCTTGGCCTCGGCGCTGACGCGTATATCCGATCCCCAGGCCTGGGGTGTGTAATAGTAGATGATGAATTCCTTCTCCACTTTCTGGGAGTAAGAGGCGCGCAGCAGGAAAAGCCTTTTTTCGTCGGGAAAGATGTAGTGCCTGTAAGTGAGCGTGGTTTTGAGATATTCGTTGTAAGTGGCAGAGGGCGCCAGGACCGCTTTGATGTTTTTATTATCCTTGCTTCTGACGGCCATGATCGGCATGATGCCGAAGGACGCTCCCATATCCTTGTTTGAATCCACCACGGGGAAAGGGATTATGGGGCCCCTGGCCGTATTTATGGTGATGGCGCCAAGAGCCCGGGCCAGGGTATTTTCCCGAGGGGCGATTACGGCGGTTTCGGCGATTTCAATAGGTTTTAGTATCTCCGCTTTGGTTTTCGGCGCCTGCTTCACCTCTTCCTTTACCTTCACGTTTTTAAGGGATTTCTTTTTTGGGAGCGTAGCCGGCAGACTCTGTTTTTTTAGGGAGTTGCTGTCGCCGGTCGAAGTAGGAGTGGAGACATTGACCTCCGTCCATAGGCCAAAAGAGCGGAGCTGGCGCACGACTTTGTCCGCGATTTCAGCGGAAAAACTGCGGGGCTGACAGTAAAGATTTGAAGAGCAAAGCGCAAACAGAAAGAAAAATATCAGGATCTTTTTACTCATGGTGTTAAGAACAGGATTGGTCTAACTGTCCTTTAAGTGTCTATTTTATAAATCCCATCGCCTTGACTATAGGCATCTTTCTGCCGTAGCCGAAAGATTTTTCCGTCACTTTCAGGCCGATAGGCAGTTGCTTGCGCTTATATTCGTTGGCCTCTATCCTGCGCAGTATTGAAAGCACCAGTTCCGGCTTGTAGCCTTTCCGTATTATCTCCCGCGGAGTACGGTTCTCTTCCATGTAGAGCCGGATGACGGCGTCCAGCGTCGCGTAGGGCGGCAGGTCGTCCTGGTCTTTTTGGCCGGGCTTGAGTTCCGCGGTCGGGGGCCTTTTTATTATCGCGCGCGGAATTATCTCGCTATCCCTGTTAATGCGGCCGGCCAGTCTGTAGACCTCAGTTTTCAGCAAATCGGCTATCGGGGCTATTGCTCCGGCGGTGTCGCCGTAAAGCGTGCAGTATCCCAAGGCTATCTCGGATTTATTTCCGGTGGTAAGGGCAAGCCAGTTATTGCTGTTAGCCAGAGCCATTAAAATAGTTCCCCGTATCCTGGCCTGGAGGTTCTGCATCGTCAGGCTGACTGCCCCTCGCGGCCCGCCGGCCTTGAGCGTCTTAAGAAATTTTGAGTAAATATCCTTTATCGGCAGCGTCCGCGTCTTTATGCCCAGGTTGTTGGCTAAAGAAAGGGCGTCGGTGACGCTCCGTTTGGCGGTATAGACGGAGGGCATCAGCACGCCTGTCACGTTCTCAGGACCCAGCGCTCCCGCCGCCAGCACGGCAACCACCGCGGAATCTATGCCGCCGCTGAGCCCAAGCACCGCTTTTTTAAAGCCGAGCTTTTGGAAATAATCTCTTATGCCAAGGGTCAGCGCCGAAAGTATCTCGTCGGCGTCTTCGTCCGGCCGTGGCGCGGAGACTTCCGGAACGGCGCAGGTGTCGGCAAGCAGCAGGTCCTCTTTAAAAGCGCCGGCCGCCGCGAGCACGCGTCCCGACGGGGCAAGTAAGAAGCTGTTGCCGTCGAAAATAAGCTCGTCGTTGGCTCCGACCTGGTTGGCATAAATAATATGAGACTTCATCTTTTTCGCGAGGCCGGAGAGGATGGCCCTGCGCCGGGCGTTTTTTCCGCGGAAATATGGCGAGGCGGAGATATTTATGATTATGGACGTTTTCATGGCGCGCAGCGTTTTCACGGGATTGTTCCGGTACAGCAGGCGCTTCGGAAGCAGGGCGGTTTCCGCCCATATATCCTCGCAGACGGTAAGGCCGATCAATTCGCCACGGAATCTGAAAGGCTGGTTAGTGGTTGCCGGCTCGAAATACCGGGCCTCGTCAAATATGTCGTAGGTCGGGAGCAGGGATTTAGACCTCTTTTGCAGTATTTTTCCCCCGCTGATGAATGCTATGGAATTCAGGAGTTCCTTGCCCTTCCTGGCCGGGTTAAAATCCACGAAACCCACGGCCAGCGCTGTTTTCAGCCGCAGCGACGAGAGGCTCTTGAGGGCGGCCAGGTTTTCAAGTATAAAATCTTTTTTTTCCAGCAGGTCCAGCGGCGGATAGCCGGTAAGCGCCAGTTCCGGGAATACGACAATGTCGGCGCCCAGACTTTCGGCTTTTCTGGCGAAGGCCGCTATCTTTACGGTGTTGGCGGCGATATCGCCTACTTTTGGATTTATCTGGGCTATGGCTATTTTCATAATGTGCGGCTCTCGCTTATTAAGGTAAGTATAGAAAATATAGGCACGGATGTAAAAAGCGCGTATAATGGGGATATGCATCCCGGGTGACGTAGGGAAAATGAAGGTTGAAAAAAAAGCCGCCAATATGATATTATGATAACTAACGAAATCCTGCTCCCAGAGGGCGGGAAAAGAAACGAGAAATACAAAAAGGATGAAAAACTAATGTTAAACATATCAATGAAGACGATGTTGGAAGCTGGCGTGCACTTCGGTCACCAGACTTACAGATGGAACCCCAAAATGGCCCGTTTCATTTTCGGCGAGAGGAACGGCATTCATATACTTGACCTTCAGAAAACCGTCAAGGAACTTAAAAAAACCTACGCTTTCGTGAAAGATTCCGCCAAGGAAGGCAAAAAATTTCTTTTTGTCGGCACCAAGAAGCAGGCCAAGGACATTATACGGGAAGAGGCCCTGAGGGCGAATGTTCCCTGCGTTTATGAGAAATGGCTGGGCGGTACCCTGACCAATTTCGAAACCATAAAGAAGTCTCTTAAGCGTCTTGACGAGTTGGAGCGGCTGGAAAGCGACGGCCTTTTCCGCGTCATGTCCAAGAAAGAAGTTTCACGCTTGACCAAGGAAAAAAACCGCCTTATAAAGCTGATGTCCGGTATCCGCGAGATGAAGGCTCTCCCCCAGATCATGTTCATCGTAGACCCCATAGAAGAAGCCGGTGCGCTTAGCGAAGCAAAGAAACTGCGCATCCCCGTGGTGGGCGTTTGCGACACCAATTGCGATCCCGACGCCCTTGACTGGGCGGTTCCGGGAAATGACGATGCGGCCCGCTCTATCAGGCTTTTTTGCGCGACGATAGCTGACGCCATTATAGAGGGCCGCGCTGAAGCTGAAGCCGCCAAGGCCTCGGCAGTACAGCCGGCTGAAACCGAGCAGCAGAATGAGCAGCAGGCCATGATGGACGCCCCCTCCGAAGAGCGGGCTCCCGAAACCGCTGTTGAACCCGCCAGGACCGAAGAATAAGTTCCTGGCATGTTCCGCACAGAGCAGTGACCGGGGACGCCCGTCGGGCGGCCCCGGGTTCCCGAACCTTCTAATTTAAATTAACAGGAGCTACACCTATGAGCGCGATAACCAGCGAACAAGTTATGTCATTAAGGAATCAGACCGGAGCGGGCGTCATGGATTGTAAGAGCGCCCTCACGGAATCAGCCGGAGATTTAACCAAAGCCGTTGAACTTCTGAGGAAGAAGGGCCTTGCCGGGCTGGCCAAACGCGCCGGCCGCCTGATGAAAGAGGGTGTTGTGACCGTTAAGGTTTCCCCCGACTCAAAAACGCTTTCAATGGTCGAAGTCAACTGCGAAACAGATTTTGTCGCCAAGAACCCGGAAGTCAGGGCTCTGGCTGAACAACTTGTCGGCCTTATGCTGACCGACGCTTCCATGGCGAACCCGGCCGAAAACGCTGGTGCCAAGGAAAAACTGCAGGCCCTTGCCATAAAGACCGGCGAGAATATGGTCATACGCCGCGGCACCACCTATCATGTCGCCGCCAACACCGTAGTTAACTACTATATCCATTCCGACTCAAAGAAGGCCGCGGCCGTGGAGCTCTCATTCGCCGGAGATATTAATGCCGCGAAAAATGAACTTATGGCCCTGGCCAAGGAAATTTCCATGCAGAGCGTGGCTATGAGTCCCAAATGGCTGCGCCGCGAAGACGCTCCGGCGGAACTGGTGGCGAAGGAACGCGAAATTTATCGTGCAAAGATGGAAAAAGATGAAGAGGACGCCAAGGCCCTGGCCGCGGAAACCGGTAAGCCTTATAAGGCTAAAACTCCGGAAGGCGTTGCGAAAATGCTGGACGGGCGCGTCAACAAGTTCTTCCAGGAAGCCTGCCTTCTTGAGCAGGTCTCCATTCGTGAGAGCAAGCTGTCCGTCGCTCAGGTGGTTAAGAACCACGCCGACAAGCTTAAAGGCGATATTCAGATAAAAAGATTCGACTGCTACATCATCGGAATGGAGTAGTCTTCGGGAGTAAGGATTAAGGTCTGAGTGCTAGGTAATGAGAAACTGAAAAACTTGGAACTTAATCCTTAGCGCTTAGTATCCAGCCTATGTATAAAAGAGTCCTGCTTAAAGTATCCGGCGAGGCGCTCGCTAAGAATGGAGACGGTCGTTCCATCAGTCCGACCGCCCTCAACTTCATCGCGGAGGAAATAAGGAAGGCCTGGCGTCCGGAGATCCAGCTTGCCGTCGTCATCGGCGGCGGCAATATCTGGCGGGGAGCCAAGGACGGGCACGGGATGATAGACCGGGTCAGCTCCGACAATATGGGGATGCTGGCCACGATCATAAACGCCATGGCCTTGCAGTCTGCCCTGGAGCATAAGGGCATACACACCCGCGTGCAGACCGCCATAGAGATTTCCCGCCTCGCCGAACCCTTCATCCGCCGCCGGGCCATCCGCCACCTTGAAAAAGGCCGGGTGGTCATCTTCGCCGGAGGCACCGGCAATCCGTATTTCACTACCGACTCCGCCGCCGCCCTGCGCGCCGCCGAGATAGGCGCGGAAGTTATTTTTAAGGCTACGCAGGTGGACGGCGTTTATACCGGGGATCCGAAGCTTGATAAGAAAGCCAAGATGATAAAGCGCATCACCTACATGGAAGCTATCCGCAAAGGCCTGAAGTTTATGGACACAAGCGCCCTGACACTTTGCATGGAGAACCATCTTCCAATATTAGTTTTCAATCTTCATACGCCTAACAATATTAAAAAAGCTGTCAGCGGCGAAACCGTCGGTACGCTCATTAAATAGTTCCTGCCAATATGGAAGACAAGATACTTTCCGCTATAGAGAGTCATATCTCCGCCGCCCGGGCTTTGACGGCCCAGTGGGGCCTTATCGGGCAGATAGCCTCCGCTGTCGCCGGAGCCGCCAGAAAAGGAGGCAAAGTTCTTATTTGCGGCAACGGGGGGTCGGCCGCGGACAGCCAGCATATAGCAGCGGAATTAGTGGGACGCTTCAAGAAAGAACGCAGGGCCGTATCTGCGCTGGCCCTTACCACGGATACATCCATCCTCACGGCGCTCGGCAACGATTACAGCTTTGACAAGATTTTTGCGCGTCAGGTGGAGGCCCACGGCCGCAGAGGCGATGTTTTAATCGCTATCTCCACTTCCGGCTCAAGTCCGAATGTCCTTAGCGCGGTAAATAAGGCCCGCGAAACAGGGCTTACCGTAGTAGGTCTGCTCGGCAGGGACGGCGGAACTATTAAGCCGGCCTGCGACCTCGCCCTGGTAATAGATAATGCGGATACTGCCCGCATCCAGGAAATGCATATCCTGGCGGCCCACATCATCTGCGGCCTTGTGGAAGATTCCATCGCCTCTGAGTGACCTTACGCGTTCAGCCTGATCCAAGTTCAATAAACCCCCCATAAATTTAATATAATTAAGATGCGGAATCTTAAGTGTAATTTGTTTGCAGATACTAAAACAGTCAGAAGGAGCCTTTGATATATGGCCGAAGATATAAATTCAATGCTGGAACAGGCTGAGATGGATATGATGGAGAAAGTTGATAAATTTAAAAGGGAATTAACGTCGCTGCGCACCGGGCGCGCCAATCCCCAGCTGCTGGATAATGTCTATGTGGAATATTACGGCTCCCGCGTGCCGCTTAAGCAGGTGGCCGCGATATCCATTCCTGAAGGCCGGACGCTGGAAATACGCCCTTGGGATAAGAGCGCCACGGACGCCATCGAGGCTGAGCTTCGAAAAATGGATCTGGGCGGTTCCCCCATCAGAAACGGCGACGTGATAAGAATAAATCTGCCGGCGATGACCGAGGACCAGCGCAAGAAGATGGTTAAAGTCGTTCACAGCATGGGCGAGGACGCCCGCGTTTCCGTGCGCAATGTGCGCCGTGAGGCCATCGAGAGTGTCAAGAAGGCCGAAAAAGCCAAAGAGATCACAGAGGATGATACCGAGCGTCACGAGGCGGTCATCCAGAAGCTGACCGATACGTACGTGAAAAGCATAGACGACACCGCGGCTGCCAAGGAAAAGGATCTGTTAACTGTTTAGAACGGCGCGAAGCGCTGTTCTAAACAGTGCCATAAGGGCGCCGCGCCCGCCATAAGCCGTAGGCCTTTAATGAGTTCCATATGCAGGCTCTCTGCGTATAACCTAAAGCATATGGCTTATGGCAAACAAATTATTTCCATTTTAATGCGATTTTATGGAACAACTTTTAAAAAAACTTGACCGCTCCAGAATCCCGGCGCATGTCGCCGTGATCATGGACGGCAACAGGCGATGGGCCAAGGCCAGAGGCCTGCCGGCCGCCGTAGGGCACGCCAAAGGTGTGGAATCTGTTCGGGAGTTGGTCAAGACTGCCAGCGTACTCGGCGTCAAGGCTTTAACTATTTACGCTTTCTCCACCGAGAACTGGAGCCGCGGAAGGGTTGAAGTCGGCGCGCTGATGCTTCTCCTGAAAAAAACCATATCCGAATACGGGCGGGACCTTGGCGCCAACAACGTGCGGCTGATGGTAAGCGGACGGCTGGCCGGAATGCCCGCCTCCGCCCAAAAAACCGTGCTTGAGACGGTAAACAGACTTAAGAATAATACCGGCATGGTCCTTAACATCGCTCTCAATTACGGCGGCCGACAGGAAATTCTGGACGCCGTAAATTCCCTGATAGAGCGCGGTGTGAAAAAAGTTGACGAGGATTCTTTTACGCGCGCTCTTTACACCTGGCCGCTTCCGGACCCGGACCTGCTGATCCGGACTTCCGGCGAAACGCGCATTTCAAATTTCCTGTTGTGGCAGACGGCCTATTCCGAATTCTATATCACCGGCACGCTCTGGCCCGACTTTCGGGAGAAAGAATTTGTGGAAGCTCTCCTGGAATACCAGGCCAGAGACAGAAGAAGAGGAGCGTAATCATGCTTTTACCAAGAGTCCTGACCGCCGTTATCGGAATTCCGATCGTCGCGTTGCTTATTCACATCGGCAGTCTGCCTTACGCGGCTTTCGTTTTTACCATCATAGCCCTGGCACTGTACGAGTATTATATCCTGATGAAGATCGGCGGCAAACCCGTGCAGGGTCCGACTCTTTTTGTGATGGGGCTCATTCTGCCCGCGGCGCTTTTTTTTGACCAGTCCCCCCTCGCGCAGGCCGGCGGCGATAATTTCTCCGGGTCCGCTATTACGCTGACGGTCATCGCCGCGCTGGTTTATGAAGTTTTCTCTAAGAAAAAATACCTGGAGCGCGTAGGCTTTACTCTCCTGGGCCTGTTTATGATTTCCTGGTGCATGGTCCATCTTATCGCCCTGCGCAATATCCGTCCCGACGGAGAGGCCCTGACTTTCATGCTTATCGTGACAGTTTGGGTTATGGACACCGCCGCTTACGCCTTCGGCCGGTTCTTCGGTAAGCGGCAGCTTTCCACTATCAGTCCGAAGAAAACCTGGGAAGGCGCTCTGGCCGGCTTCGTCAGCGCCATCCTGATGACTCTGCTCTCCCGCGCGCTTATGGGTTGTTCCATCAGCGCGGCTTTCGCCGTAACCGCCGGCGTCCTCATCGGCGTATTCGGCCAGCTCTCCGATATATCTGAGTCAATGATCAAGCGCGCGGCCGGAGTAAAGGATTCGTCGAACCTGCTGCCGGGGCACGGCGGTATACTGGATCGTTTTGATTCCTACATTTTCCTCGCTCCCATAATCTATTACTTCACGGTGTACGCGAGATGATGGAAGAGCAGGGTAGAGGGTTTAGGGTACAGGGTTTAGGGACGGAGCGCTTTTTATGAAAAATATCTGCATACTGGGCTCCACCGGCTCAATCGGCCGGAACGCGTTGAAAGCCGTTGATAATCTCGGCTGGAAGGTGCTGGGCCTGGCCGCAAATTCCAATATCGGAGAATTTCGGGCTCAGGTTCGCGCGTACAGGCCGAAATACGCGGCGGTGTTCGATTATAAGGCCTCCGCGGAGCTGAAGGGTTCGATCCCGCGCGGCACGCGGCTTCTTCCCCCCGGCGTGGAGGGTCTCATAGAGCTGGCATCGCTGAAGGAAGCTGACTTGGTGCTGAACGCCGTTTCAGGGTCTGTCGGGTTCGCGCCGCTGGTCGCCTCCATCCGCGCTTCCAAACACATAGCGCTGGCCAATAAAGAGCCTATGGTCATGGCCGGCGAAACGCTCATCAGCGAGGCCGTCAGGTGGCAGGCCAAGATCATCCCCGTTGATTCAGAACCTTCCGCTATCTTCCAGTGCCTCGAGGGGCTGAAGGACAGAAATTATGACGCGGCGGTTTCCAGGATTTTTTTGACGGCGTCCGGCGGAGCCTTCTACCGGCATAAAGGCAGCCTCGCCGCTGTTACTCCGGCTAAGGCTCTCAAGCACCCCACCTGGAATATGGGGCCCAAGATAACTGTGGACTCGGCCACGCTCATGAACAAAGGGCTTGAGGCCATAGAAATAAAAAATTTTTTCTCGCTTCCGATTTCAAAGATACAGGTTCTCATACATCCGCAGTCAGTGATGCATTCCGCTGTGGAGTTTAAGGACGGGTCCGTGCTGGCCCAGATGTCGGAGCCTGATATGAGGCTTCCCATACAGTACGCTCTGACATATCCGGAGCGCGTGAAGTCGCTCGTTAAGCCTTTGAATTTATTTAAAGTTAAGTCTCTGGATTTTAACGAACCGGATTTCAGGCGGTTCCCCTGCCTCGCTCTGGCGTACGAAGCGGGCCGGCTGGGCGGCGGATATCCGGCGGTTCTTAACGCCGCCAATGAAGTCGCGGTGGACAGATTTTTAAAAGGCGCCGCGCTTTTTACCGATATTCCGGTTATAGTTGAAAAGACAGTGTCTCGCCATCACTCACGTGACCGCCGGCCCCCCACGCTGGCCGACGCCGTAGAGATAGACCAGTGGGCCAGGACAAAGGCCGCAGAGATCGCGGCGCATCTGAAAAAAAAGAGGAAATAATGATACTATCCATAGCGGCGGTGCTGTTTACTTTCGGGCTGGTGATATTCTTGCACGAATTCGGCCACTTTCTGGTGTGCAAATTGACAGGGATAAAAGTTGAGGCGTTCTCATTCGGTTTCGGACCTGAACTCTTTGGCCGCGTAAAGGGCGGCACCCGCTATTCAATCCGCGCCGTTCCGCTGGGCGGATATGTTAAGCCCGCCGGAGAAAACATAGAAGAAGGGACAGGTCAGCCCGATGAATATTTCTCCAAGCCCTGGTACACCCGTCTGGGAGTGGTGCTGGCCGGACCTTTCATGAACTATCTGCTGGCCTTTGTCGTTTTCACGGGTGTAATACTTATTGTCGGCGAGCCGGTCCAATCCCCTGATCCTGTTATAGGCGAGGTCGCGCAGGGCTATCCGGCTGAAGCGGCCGGCCTTAAGGCCGGAGACCGCGTGCTCAGCGTGGACGGCGTTCCGGCAAAAGACTGGACGCAGATGGCCGATCTCATACATAAAAAGATCGCCGCGCCGGTGAGTGTGGAATATCAGCGCGCCGCTGAGAAAATCAAGGTGAGCATCGTAACTAAAAAAGGTCCAGAAGGACAGGGCCTTATAGGCGTATCGCCCGGTATAAGTTACAAATATGTCGGAATTTTAAAGGCGACTAAAATGGGCGCCCATCAGTGCTACTTCTGGACCAAATACACCATCACCACGCTGGCCGCTAATATTAAACACCGTTCAAAGCCCGATATTTCCGGGCCCATAGGCATAGTGAATATAGTAAGCAAGGCCGCCCATGCAGGTATGCCTGACCTGTTCTTTTTAATAGCGCTTATCTCTGTGGCCGTGGGCTTCTTTAACCTTCTGCCGATACCCCTTCTGGACGGCGGACACGCGGTGCTTTTTATAATAGAAGGCGTTTTCCGCCGCAAGCTCACTCCCAGGGTTATGGGGTGCGTTAATTACGCGGGTATCGCGTTTCTTGTCGGGATATTGGTTTTCGCCACTTACAGCGATATCATGCGCCTGCTTCCTAAAACGGCGCAGACGCAGACGGAGGTTCCCGCTCCGGGAAAATAGCGCATGCATACTCATAAAGTCAGAAAGACCCGCGTAGTAAAAATAGGTAAATTCGCCATAGGCGGCAATAACCCCGTATCGGTGCAGTCGATGTGCAACACCGATACGCGCGATCTGCGCGCCACCATAGACCAGATAAGGCGCCTTGAGGCCGCCGGCTGCGAGATCATACGCGTGGCTGTGCCGGATATGGCCGCCGCCAAGAATCTGGGCCGCATCAGCAAGGCCATCGATATCCCCCTGGTCGCCGATATTCATTTTGACTGGCGTCTGGCCGTGGAGGCCGCGCGTCAGGGCGTAGATAAGATCCGTATCAATCCGGGCAATATAGGCGAGAAAGATAAAGTGCGTGAAGTGATAAAGGCCTGCAAATCCGCCGGCATCCCCATACGGGTAGGCGTGAACTGCGGTTCGCTTAAGATTTTAAAAAAGATCCCGGCTCCGGAATGGTCGTCTTATGAATGGGCAAAAATGATGGTCAGGGAAGCCCTGGATGAAGTCCGCCTCCTGGAAAGAGAAGGATTTAAGGATATAGTGGTTTCTCTGAAAGCCGACGATATTGAGCGCACGGTGATGGCTAACCTGCTCTTCTCGGAGAAGTCCGACATACCCCTGCATGTCGGAGTAACGGAGGCCGGCAGTTTTCTTGCGGGAACAGTTAAGTCTTCCCTCGGCATAGGCCTGCTGCTGACCCAGGGCATAGGCGATACTATCCGCGTCTCACTCACCGAGGACCCTGTGACGCAGGTCCGCGCCGCTTATGAAATACTTAAAGCGATGGGTCTCCGGCAGTACGGCCCCAACCTCATCTCCTGCCCGACGTGCGGCCGCTGCCAGGTGAATGTGAAAAAAGTTATTGATGAAATAGAAGAACGCGTTTACGCTGATAAAACGCTTTTAAAGCGCTCCACCGGCAAGAAGATCGCCATTATGGGCTGCGTGGTCAATGGGCCCGGCGAGGCCCGCGAAGCGGATTTCGGCATTGCCGGAGGCAAGGGTCGGGGCGTATGGATAGAGCGCGGCAAGCAGATAAAAGTGGTAAAAGAATCCGAATGGGTCAATGAAGTCATCAGGAAGATACGCGGCTTGAAATGACGGTCTAGATCGAGAGTGTACAATGCGGAGAGGGTAAGTTGAGCCTGGACTTTTGAGCGTGCACTCTGCGCTAATTAAGGATTATTCTCATGAAACTTTCCAATTATTTTCTACCCACCTTACGGGAGGCTCCGGGTGACGCTGATAATATTTCGGTAAAGCTGATGTTCCGGGCCGGCATGATACGCAAGTTGGCCAGCGGCATCTACGAATGGCTGCCGCTGGGCCTCAGGGTCCTGAAAAAGATAGAAGGGATAGTACGCGAAGAGCTGGACAGGATAAACGGCCAGGAAGTGTGGCTGCCGGTAATACAACCCAAGGAACTGTGGATGGAGACCGGCCGCTGGCAGATCTACGGCAAGGAACTTCTTAGAATACAGGACCGCAAGGACTCTGAGTTTTGCTTCGCTCCCACGGCTGAAGAGGTGATCACCAATATGGTTCGCCGCGACGTAGCGTCCTACCGGCAGCTGCCCATCCTGCTTTATCAGTTCGGCCTCAAGTTCCGGGACGAGATACGGCCCCGCTTCGGCGTGATGCGTTCGCGCGAATTCCTGATGAAGGACGCTTATTCGTTTCACGCCACCGAAGCCGACGCCGAGGTGTGGTATCAGAAATTATACGCCGCCTACGAGCGTATCTTCACGCGCTGCGGTTTTAAATATAAGCCGGTGGAGGCCGACAGCGGTCCCATAGGCGGCAACCAGTCCCACGAATTTATGGTTATCGCCGACACCGGCGAGGCCGAGATCGCGCTTTGCGAATGCGGCTACGCGGCCAATACCGAAAAAGCGGAGGTGGCGGAACCCTCGTTCAGGACCGCGGACCCCTCAAAGCTGGCTCCGCTCAAGGATGTAGCCACGCCGGGCATGTATACCGTGGACGATGTTGCGCGCTTCCTTAAGATGAACAGGAAACAGGCCATAAAAACGCTGTTCTTTCTGGCCGACGGAGAGCCCGTTATGGCGCTGGTGCGGGGTGACCACGAGGTTAACGAAAACAAATTGCGCCGCGTCCTTGGCGTAACGGAACTTGAGAAAGCCCCTCAGCACATCTACGAAGCTATCGCGGGCTGTCCCGCCGGCTTTGCCGGCCCCGTGGATATAAAGAACAAGTATATCCCCGGCAAGGACACCAGGCCTTTAAAGACCCTTATAGCGGATCACGCGCTTAAGAACGTTTTCAACGGCTTCTCAGGAGCCAATAAGAACGATACGCATACCGTCGGCATCAATCTCGGCCGGGATTATACTCCTGACGCCTTCGCCGATATCCACGCGGCCGCCGAAGGGGACCTTTGCCCCCGCTGTAAAAAGCCGTTCGAGTTCAAACGCGGCATAGAAGTCGGGCAGACCTTCAAGCTGGGGACCAAGTATTCCAAGTCCCTTAAATGCAATTTTCTCGACGAGCACCAGCAGTCGGTGCCAATGGTCATGGGCTGCTATGGCATAGGCGTGACGCGCAGCGTGGCCGCCGCCATAGAGCAGTCTCACGACGAATACGGCATCATATGGCCGCCGTCCATCGCCCCTTTCGAGTTTTCTCTGGTCAGCATTGAGACCGAGGCGCCAGGTATACTGGACGAGTCGCAGAAGGTCTATGATCAGATCCACGCAGCCGGTCTAAGCGTTCTCTGGGATGACAGGAACGAGCGCCCCGGCGTAAAATTCAAGGACGCTGATCTTATAGGCCTTCCTTTCCGCATAGTCGTCAGCGCTAAGACGCTTATAGACGGCGAGTGTGAATTCAAGCGCCGCGCCGAAAAAACGGCGCTCCGCTGGAAGCTGGCCGATTTGCCGGCCAAACTGTCCGAATTGAAGACGGAAATAATCAGGTAAAGTGCAGTGTAAGGTTGCTGCGTATGGCCTAAAGCTTATGGCATTTTTAACAGAGGAGAAAAAATGAAACCCAGTGACTTCATGAAATTGATGGAAAAGGCAAAGATGTACGACCTTACCCAGCCGCTTAGCATACACACCCCCCCCTGGCCGAGTTACATGCCGCTCCAGCTCCAGTATTTTAAGCGCATAGCCGGCGCCCACATGGGGCAGGGTGCCAACGGCCAGATAATGAAGACTTCCAATCACGTAGGCACGCACATGGACGGCGAGATACATTTTTACAGCGCCGGCCGCGCCATAGGCGAAGTTCCCATGAAGGAATGGGTCGGCAACGCGGTCGTAGTTGATATTTCCAAAGACGTCGGAGACTACGATCTTTATGAGCCGGAAATGCTGATGAAGCGCGCCGATATCCGCAA
>CAIPTO010000104.1 GCA_903867985.1 uncultured Elusimicrobia bacterium
CCGCACAATAGTGCGCACCGAGTCTTCCCGCGCGGCTTGGGCGTCGAAGAAGGCTTCTCGGTTTTCCAGAAATTGACTGTAGTTGCCGGGGCTGCTGAAGTGCCCCTGGGGGTAGCGCTTGTTCAGCTCTATTACGCGGTTGGTGACGCGCTCAAGGAAGCGGCGGTCATGCGTTACCACCAGAAATGAAAATTTTAAATCGGAGATGAACCGCTCCAGCCAGAGCACGCCTTCAATATCCAGGTGGTTGGTGGGCTCGTCCAGCAGCAGGAGGTCAGGCTCGCGCGCCACCTGAGCCAATATGGCCAGGCGTTTACGCCACCCGCCTGAGAGCGCCGCCACCTGTTGTGATGGATCACTGAATCCGGCGGCGGCAATGCCGGCGTCCGCGCGGATATCTATTTCATAATCCTGCAGACCAAGGCCCTGGAGGGCCTGGACCACTTCTTCGCGAACGTTCCAGCCCGATGGCGCCAGTTCAAAGCGGTCCTGCTGGGACAGGTAGCCCAAGCGCAGGCCGCGCCTGGGCGTAACCGCGCCGGAGTCCTGCGCCTCGCGACCGGCCAGTATCTTAAGCAGAGTGGATTTTCCGGCGCCGTTGGGCCCGATAAGCCCGGTGCGCTCTCCTTCTGATAGTCCGAAGGACAGGTTTTCGAACAATGGCCGCGGGCCGAAGGTTTTGGAGAGATTTTGACAACTAAGCAGTATGGCCATGTCGGTGTCGCGTTGTTACTGTTCACTACACTAGTAAATCTCAAATTTCGAATTAAATATACTGCTGTCCCCGGAATTGTGGATCATTTGATATACCAATAGCTTCCGGAGAATGTTTTTGATATTTTTAATTTTCCGCCTGCTTCGCCGGAGAGTTCTTCGCAGACTTTTGATTTCTCTTCGTGCTTCAGATTCCGCTTGAAGATGCGGCTGGCTATAGTCACATCGTAACATGCCTGGTATTTGCCGGAGCCGATTTCTATTTTGAGGCCGGAGAGGCTGTACCGTATCTCGTCGTAAAGACGGAAGTTATTGCTCAGATTCTCTTCCAGATCGGATAAAGCGGTGCCGTCTCCGGCGCTCCAATCTTCAGAAATAAGACTCAGAACCTGCGGCGCGTTGCGGGATTCGTAGGCGGCGCGGAACTTCTCGTAAAAGGCGGTAATTTCTTCAACGCTGCCCTTAATAAATTCCACCGTGAAATAATCCCCGTTCGCGGGCCAGCTGGCAGCCTCGTTGCCGTCTTTCATTATTGGCGTTACAGCTATGATGTACCTGGTTCCGGCCTTGGGTTTGAAGGAATAGCTGAAAGTTTCCCCCACGGTCAACGGAATATTCTGGCCCTGCCCGTTCAGAGAAAGATTAAGGGCGGAGACTTCGCCCAGCGTTGCGGGGTAAAGCCCGCCTTTTATTACTATTTCCCCGTTCGCCAAATCTTTATCTCCGAATTCTATGGATTCCGAGGCGGTTTGGCGTATGGGCCTTCCGTTGAGAGAAAGGCTGTTTATCGGAGAAGCTTTCTGCATGGCTGATTCCATCTGCCTGCTTTTGGCGTCGCCCATTTCCCGGTAAGTCTGCCAGACCTGGGCAGAGCATTTCCATTTTTTTTCGTTCAGATCCGTGCGGGCGTCCATCAGGTCGCGCTGATACGCGCCTTGCGCGTCTTTGTCGTCGGCCGTTTTGTATTTATTGAATACCGCCGTCATATTCCGCTCTTTAGCTTTTATTTTCTCTATTTCCCGGGCAAAGGCGTCGCGCGTGGCGTCCATTAATGAGGCTGAAAGGGAGGCCGCGTTTCCTATATAGAGCTGGTAGCTATCCACCGGTTGTATATACCAGGCCAGCGCGTCGCGCACAGGCTTCGCCTCCGTAAATACGCGCAGCAGTTCAGCGGCGTCCATGGTTTGTGTCGTTATCCGCGCCGCTTCAGTTTCAGCTTTTTTTATGGCTTCGGTTAAGACCTTGTGACGGCGCTCCAGCTCAAGTTCCTTAAGTCCCGTTATTTTTTCAGTGAATTCCTTCAGTACGGCCTCGTGGCCCTCCAGAGATTTGTAAAAAGGATATTTCTCCGAGTCCCAGACCCTTATGCTTCCCTGCTTGTACGACATGTACTCCGATGGGTCGTAGCCCTTTGTCTTGTCCGACAGCAGGGTAAGCGCCCCGCTGAAAAAATCCTGAAACAGGCTTTTAAAATGCGTGTTGTAGTAGTCGCCGCCGTTAAACTTGCGCAGATCTACTGTGTTTCCGGAGTTGGTTGTTATCAGATAGGTTTTTTCCACTTCCCGAGCTGAGGGTTTGATCAGGTTAAGGAAGGCTATATTAAGGTTGAGCTGCTCTTCCTCCGTGCGGTTCTTGTTTGTCAGCTGCGAAAGGCGTCGGCGCAGATCGTTTATTATTCCTTCGCCCAACGGCGCGTATTTGTCCGCGAAGGAGGCTTGTACCCGGGTGCTGCCGTCGGTAAGATTTTTCATTATATTCGCATCCAGCTGCACCCCGGAGTACGAGGCCAGGTTATAGTCCCTGGCGTAACGGTCGGAGTAGGCCGCATAGTCCTGTGTCAGTTTTTGTTCATAGGCTTTAGTAAAGTCCTGTATCTCACGGGTCTTCAATTCAAGCTGGTTGATTACGGTGGCCAGGAAGCCAAGATATGTTTTGCAACCGTCTACTTTTTTGACCGCGTCTTCCGATCTAAGAAAGGAGAGTGAAAAGTCGCAGGCATCGCCTTCCCTGGCAGTTCTAAGATCCTGAGCCATCGCGGCGCTTATTTCGGCCAGTTTGTCCCCGGGTTTAGGGGCGGAAAGCATTTGCATCCTGTAATTTTCGAGTTCCCCTTTGAGTTTCCCTCCCAGGTCGTTCAGGTTGTCTTTTATCCGGGAGATATCTTGCGCGAAGCGTTCGTTGGCCCGGTTGCACTCAGTCGCTTCCCCGGGTGTTTTGCTGGCCTCTACACAATTGAGGTATGCCTGCTGCGCGCCGGCCAGTATATTGTCGCCGGCGTCGGCAAATGTTGAGGGCGCCATGTCCCCGAATATCAGCTTGTCCGCGCAACTTTTATATGCGGAATAGAAAACTGAAAAATCCACCGTGCGCTGGTTCTCCGTGTTTTTCCCCGCGTTAAGCAGTTGTATAGACTGGCCTATGGGGCCGCTGCCGGGCTGGGACGGTGTGACTACGGCAACCTCCGGCTTTTCCTCCGGCCTTGGCTGGCCGTTGGGAGTCAGGCCCGGCGTTACTGCCGGAGAGGCGGGATTTTCCACGGGCCTTGCCTGGCCTCGCGGGTTCAGATCTCCGGTATCGGGTTTTGCGGCAGGCGGCTCTTTTTTTTCTTCTTTCTTCTGGCCGGCGTTATTGGCGGCAGTGCGCACGGAGGCCGCAAAATTGTTGTTTGAGCTGTTGAAAAGAAAGGCTTTTACCGAAGCGGCGCTTACGTCCATGCCGGCGGCCATCAGGTAGTCGCGGGCCTCTTCAACGCGGGACTTTGCCTCTGCATGCATCAATTTAAGTTTTTGCACCACTATCCTTTCCGCGTCTTTTCTTCCTGCCTGCGCGCGTTCAATCTTAGCCAGGACGGCGAAGCGCTGCAGAAAGGCGTTGTAAAACTCTTCCTCCTGCTTTTTTCGCTCGGAATACGCGATATTCATATCGACTCCGCCGCCATTTATAATATCGTTTACGAAAGTGTTATATTTAGCTTTTAGTTCCGCTGTGGTTTTTGACGGGTCTATTACCGCGGCCCTGAATTCCTGCATATGCTGGGCCTTGTAGAAATCCAGCATGTAGTTGGTGTAACCGTGCACAGCCTCATTAGCTACAAGAAGAAGTCCGATGGGGCCGGCGGCCTCCGGCACAAGTTTCTCAAGGATTTTCATGCCGGTGTCCTTGGTGATGGATTCCGGTGTGTAATCGTTCATTATCTGCGTGACGGTGACTTCCGGGGTGCCGTTGGCCACATTACCCAGCAATTCTTGCCAGTAACCGGAATCTTTGAAATCCTTGTCTATGGTTTTTTCAAGTCTTTCCTGCAGAACTTCAAGGATCGCATCTTTGAAAATGTCGGCGTGAAGCGAAGGCGCGCTGGCTAGCAATAGGCAAAGTGCCGATAATATGATTTTTTTCATTTTCCCCCCTGTATAAAGCGTAAGGGGCCGCTGCCGGCCCCTTGCGTCAGAAACGGTTTAAAACTTTTTTATTTTAAAACTTATATTCTGAGCTCCGCTTGATGCCGGCAGAGAAGTGAATTCGATCCCGTAGAATTCTCCGCCTATTGAAATACCGTAAGAATTCCCAGTTGAAACAGTATAAGGGTTCGTGGCCGCATAGCCGGACGTATTCTTAACCTCTGAAGAAGATAAAGCTGACAAGCTTTTCCCCGCAAAAGTCTTTGCCTGCAGGCCGTTGTGAGGTTCGATAGCCGTTTCATATATCAACATATCGGCCATTGCCCCAAATGTAACAATGTCATCCTGGGGATGGCAGCCTTTTTGACCTGTTGAAAAATAATACAGCCCGTGCAGATAAGGCATGACGCCGGAGCAGGTTATGTTCACGGTCTCAATATCGCCGCCGAGTCCGCCGGTTTCGTCAAGAACGAGATTTGAAGACGTGTTGCCGAGCACTTCTCCGGTGGCCACGTTTTCGGCGTCGGACAGGCCGAACATCAGCGGCTGCTTCATGCTGAAGAGCGACAATTTCCCCTCGTTAGATTCAAATACTAATTCCGTGGAACCCGAATCTGTGTTTATGGTGCCGGATTTATTTAAGAATACCGTGCGGTTATATGTGACGGAGACGAACACGCGGCCCTGGGTCCCGGCGGAAATATTATTTATAGTGTAACGGATGCTTATGGAGCTGAGCGCGTCAAAATCGCGTTTCACGGCGCGCTCAAGTATGGCCTTGTCTCCGGCGAAGTTTTCCCCGACATAGCCCAGGAATTTTTGCAGGTTCTTTTGGTTATAGGCATCAAATACTGCGTCCAGCGTTTCGCGTACCTTTGCCTGTATATCTTCAGCGGAAAGGGTTATTTCTTTACGGGTGTCGTCAACCTTGTTCGTTTTGCCGGCAGTGTCGGTCACTTCCACCAGCATCGCATACGTCTTTCCGGCTTCAGGTTTGAAGGAGTGTTCAAAAGTGCCGTTTTCAGAGAATTTAACATCCATCCATGAGGCCTTGTCGTCCAGGCTTATGCGCACCGAGCCGACTGCGCCTTTACCCACGGAGGCTTTGCCGGTTATTTTTATAAGCCCGTCAGCGCCCAGGGTTTCTTTGAAAATTTTTATCTTAGGGCCGGTTTCATCTGCGGCCGCTTTGTTGACATAAAGGTATTTCAGCCCCACTTCATCGTTGGATTTGCCGAATATCCACCATTTGGCGTCGGCTGTTATCGATATGGATATTATCGCCGTTATTATTAATAGTAACTTTTTCATAATTGTATATCTCCGTTATTTGCTGCCATATGCCCTAGGCCATAAGCCATACGCAGAAAGTTTATAGTACTAACCACTAATCACTATCCACTGGTTTTTAAAACGCCGTATTTATTCCCACTGTTACGCTTTTTTCTCTGAAGTTGCGGGCAGTGGTGGTGAAGGAGTAGTTGTTGAAGCCCGCGCGCAGAAAAATAGTGGAATCGTTGAGCTTTGCCATGAGTTTTGGGCGCCAATAGGTGTTCAGCGCGGCAAAAAACTTATCAGAGTCATCCGTGCCCGAGGCGGATTTGCGCAGCATGTTTTGGCCTAAGCGCAGATCGCCGGCAAGGTTGGTCTCCGGTGCCTCAAAGCCAAGTCCGAGCGAGTACTCATAGAGTTTGTCGGTTTCGTCCGCCAATTCATCCTTGGAGTACCAGGTGCCGAGGTTGACGGATGGTTTAAGCACTATGGCTTTAACCTGGTGGCGGGAGTTCAGGGAGGTGTTGAAATTAACTTCTTTCGCGTCGCGCACTCCCGTCTTGGTTCTGTAGAGAGTGTAGCCCAGGTTGGTGTCCGAGTCCAGTTCTCCGAAACGATCCCTGTAGTTGCCGTTCAGATAGTGGTCCGCCCCGCTTGAGCCCGCGCCGTATTTACGGTCAAACTTGTAAGAGAGGTCCGCGAAGGAATAGGGGCGTGAAGCGAAGGGTTTCTTAATGGCAGCGGAGATTTCCGGCTTCCAGTTGCTGGTTGTGCCGGTCTTCGTGCCGTCCAGGTTATTGCGGTACCATAGGAGGCCGGATGTGAATGTTATCTGTTTTGTGTATTTGTAGCGCCATTTGGTCTTTATCTTGCGGCGGTCCGGGCTGGCCGAACCGAGCGCCGAGTAGAAGTCAGGTTCCACATTTTCATATTCCAGCGAAACGCGGCTGGGGTCTGCGTCGCCTACCAGTTCAATGCGGGTGGCTTTTCCTTTTTCCGAAGTAGCCCCTGTCGCTTCGTCGTAATCCGACATGGAATGTTCGCCGGCCACTGTCAGGCCCGGCATCGGGATATAGTTAAAATCCAGAGTGTAATTCCTGGCGTCGTAAAGCGCGTCCGTCGCGGTTAACCTTCCGGTATCCTTGGCTGACACGGCGCTTAAGCCGGCCCAAAGGTCGCCGTTGATATTTTCTTTTACGCGCAGCCCGGCAGCCTGCCGGTTGATAGTGCGGGTTACCGGGTCCTTCCAGACGCTATCCCAGCGGGGATACGCCCAGCCCATTATCGCCGTCACTTCCGGCAGTTTTGTATCCTCTTTGATAAAACGGTAAGAGCCGCCCTTCAGCGATGTTGCCAGCGCGTATTGCGAAAAGGATTCAAACACGTCGCCTACTGTTATGGTGTGTATATTGTTGGTGGCGCGGCCTTGTATGTTGGTCAGGGAAAGTTCTTTTGAATCGTTGCGCAGGTCGTCGGTGGCCTTGCTCCCGACGGTGTAGTTATAGTTCCATGCGCCCTTCGTTCCGTTACCGTAAAGGTTCAGTATTTCAAGATAATTCAGGCCTTTGGTCAGCGAGGAAGCGGCCTTTCCGGAGCCGCTTATTGCGTTGCTCACAAGTGAGAGTTCATTGGAAGCGTGGAATTCACTGGTGTTTGCCGGAGTTGGTTGCACGGCCTCCTGGGTAAAAGCCGGGGCCGCGAGCGCCAGGCCGAGTGCAGCTGTAAATGTTGCGGTGAATCTCATTAAGTCCTCCCTAAATAACTTGGATATTATAATAATTACCGGTTTCAAATACTATAGACGAAACAGGAATGTAGCGATTTTTTTAAAATGTCATGGTGGCGGCAAGTAGAAATGTCATGGTTTGAGGTAAACTAACCCTTCAGGCAACTAGCCAGGAGGGATTAAATGGAGCAACTAACCATGAGCAACCAGGATATAGACAAACTTAA
>CAIPTO010000105.1 GCA_903867985.1 uncultured Elusimicrobia bacterium
GGGATTTTATAAGACTTCATCGTTAAGTGGGATTGGATGTTTTGACTTTAGCCTTGACAGTTACAATGCGGTTTTGTTGATAAGCTTGATTGGTATTGTTGGCGTTTTTGCGGGTGTCTTATTGGAACATGTTTTTGATAAAAGAAAAAATATCCCCATGCACCCGATTCTGGAATATACAACAAGCCGATATCTGTTTTCGCTGTGGATTGTGGGTACATATCTGGTTGATTTATTGTTGTGGTATTTCGGATATGGGCAGGCGGGAGTTGATCGTTCATTACCCTTTCACTTGCAAGGATTTATCTATTACTATAGGATGATTATTGTGCCGTTTATTAGTCTAGTTTTTCTGGATGTTTCCGTTAAAAATAAATCCAAGCATGATATAAAATATTACTTTATTGCGATTGTAATCGGGGCTGTTATTTGTCAATTTGCGTCCCTTTCAAGAGGTGTGATTATTACACGGATACTCCCTATCCTGTTGTATGCTTTCTTTTATGATCAACAGGGTGCATTCGGCTCCCAAAGGCAGAAAAAGTTTTTTGGGGTATCTATTTTATTGCTGACCGTATTTGCAGTCTCACTGGTTACAAGCCTTCGCGACATTGTTTGGGGGGCATTTGATGCCCAAAATTTGTTCGCTAGTGCGTTGGCGTTAGCAAAGACGCTGCCTAGTATGGGGCAATCTATTGCATCATTGTTTTCCCTGCTTATTGCTAGAGCAGTAGGAATTCAAGAATTAATGGGAGTATATGCTGCTAGGGGAAAGATAGACTACGATCTGTCGTTATTTGCAAAATTATTATCAGATTCAAAATTCTTCAGTTATTATTATCATATTGAGGTTCTAGGCGGTATAAACTATTCTCTTGTGACGGGGGGGAGCCCTGCTTTGTTCGGTTTTTTATATTTTAGCGGAAGTATTGTTGTCGTTTTTTTGGGGTCATTAATCGGTTCGTTTATTATTACTAAGATCGGTTCTTATTTTTATAATTTGGGATTTCAAATTGCGGCGTATGGGCTTGCTACCGTGTTTATATTGCTTTTTTGGTCGGCAGGATTTATTCAGGCAGCTACAAGCATAATTGTTCTATTTCTATCGTGGATTCTTTTGAAATATGTTATCTGGCTAGTGTCGAGAACATGGGTGATTACAATTAATGGCTGCAAAAAACACATATTTCGGTTTAAAATTCAGTGACCTTTTTCTGATAATCCGCATACACATTCTTTACGTTGTTTGAGAAATACCGTCGGGGCAGATGTCGGGTTTTGCCAAATAGATGTCCAGAATAAGCAACTCAGCATGATCAGTTAATCAGTAAAGGCTGGTGCGAAGGTAATCCCACTAACGACTTATGAAAATCCTGATAATTTCACAGTACTTCTGGCCAGAAGAGTTCCGGATAAATGATGTCGCAACCGCATTACAGGAAGCGGATCACGAAGTAACGGTCCTAACCGGAATTCCCAATTATCCGAAAGGTCAGTTTTTTAAGGGCTACTCATTCTTTGGGCCTTGGGCGGAGTGTTTCGGCGGAGTGAAAATCCTGCGTGTTCCGTTATTTCCGCGCGGTGATGGTGGGGGGGCGCGTCTGGCCCTTAATTACCTCTCTTTCGTTTTTTGGGGGTGTATTCTGGCCCCGTTCAGGGTTAGAGGCACTTTTGACGTTATTCTTGTTTACCAACTCTCACCTGTTACTGTGGGGCTTCCGGCTATTTTTCTTAAATGGATTAAGAAGGCCCCTATAGTTTTTTGGGTGCAAGATTTATGGCCGGAGAGCCTCTCAGCGACCGGAGCTATACGTTTTTCCATGGTGCTTGCGGTAGTCGGGAAGCTCGTTAGGTATATATATTCCCGGTGTACTCTTATTTTGGTGCAGTCTATGGCGTTTATCGGTCCGGTTCTTAAAATGGGGGTTCCCGGTAAAAAAATCCAGTACATGCCAAATGCTACTGAAACGCTTTATAAACCTTTGAGCCTGCCGGTTGACGCTCCGGAGAGAGAGTCACTGCCGTCTGGTTTTAAGATTATGTTTGCCGGGAACATTGGGGTGGCGCAGGATTTCGAAACGATAATCTCCGCAGCAGAAGCGTTGCGGGGTGAGACGGATGTAAAGTTCGTCATACTGGGAGAGGGAAGGGCTCGTTCATGTGCCGAAAGGAGGGTGAATAAGCTCGGCCTCAGCGAAAATGTCATTTTTCTAGGTCGGTGGCCCGCTGAAGCTATGCCCGGTTTTTTTTCTCTGGCTGATGCCCTTTTGGTAACGCTTAAAAAAGAGCCGATATTTTCATTCACTATTCCTTCAAAAGTCCAATCATATATGGCTTGCGCTAAGCCCATAATAGCGGCGTTGGATGGTGAGGGCGCAAGGGTGATAAAAGAGTCCGGCGCTGGGTTCGTGGTTCCTGCCGGAAATTCAGCAGAGTTGGCTGATGCTATTTTGAGATTAAAGGTCCTTTCCCCCATAATGCGGGCCGAAATGGGCGCTTTTGGGTTAAAATATTATGAGGCAAACTTTGAACGTGGCAGGCTTATAAGGAAACTTGAGGAAACCTTGGTCCGTGTAGTTTACGAAAAAAATGATTAAACGCGTATTCGATATCCTTGTTACTTTAGTTCTCGGGCTAGGGGCCTTGCCGGTTCTAAGCATTGTAGTATTGGCGGTTAAGCTGACTTCGCGAGGGCCGGTATTGTATTGAATTTAAAGTGACACAGAATTTAAAGTGACACACAACTTAATTCGGTTGCTATTTGCAGAATTACTTACTATTCACGATTTACGAGATGAAAAGAATTTTTGATATTGGTTTGGCTGTTTGCGCCCTGCTGATACTCGGGGCGCCGATGCTTATTGTCGCGCTGGCGGTTAAGCTGACTTCGCGGGGGCAGGTATTGTATTGGTCGGACAGGGTGGGCCTTGATAATGCTCTTTTTAAAATGCCTAAATTCCGCACCATGCGCACGGACACTCCGGCCGTGGCTACGCATCTCCTTGCGGATCCTGACAGTTTTATTACGCCGGTTGGGAGATTTTTACGCAAATCCAGCCTGGATGAGCTGCCTCAGTTGTTCAGCATTCTTAAGGGGGATATGAGCTTTGTGGGACCCCGCCCGGCACTGTTTAACCAAGAGGACCTTATACGGATGAGGACACTTAAAGGCGTACAGCGTATAACGCCGGGGCTTACAGGGTGGGCGCAAGTGAACGGACGTGATGAACTGCCAATACCGGTTAAAGTTGATTTTGATGAATACTATCTGAAGAAGCGGTCTATCGGTTTAGATCTGAAGATCCTGTTTATTACCGCCTTTCAGGCGCTGGCAGGGAAGGGTGTGAAGCATTAGGGGGAATAGAAGACTGGAGGATTGGAGGACTAGAGGACTGGCGTAAGAGGGTGACTCCCGATTTACGATTACTGATTGCCGATTTACGTTTCCCGCTTCCCGACCCCCGAGTGGGGTTTTTTAATTATATTGAGGCAGGTAGTGCATGAAAATTTATTTAAAATACTTGCAAAATATAGGAAAGTGCTGTATACTATAAATACAGAGGCATTATGAGAAACGCGGAAAAGCTTAAGAATTCTATGCAACCTGGCAGGGTCTATAGGCGTCAGGACCTGGAGGGCTACTCAACTGCTGTGGACCGGGATTTACACACCCTCGTGGCAAGCGGCGAGGTTTGCAAGCTGGCTGGCGGGCTCTATTATTGTCCCGGCAAGAATGCATTCGGGGTTACGCCGCCGGAAGAGCGGGAACTTGTGAGGGCTTTTCTTAAAACCGAGGACTTTCTTCTTACTTCCTATAATTATTTTAATCAGTTCGGTTTGGGGCTTACGCAGGTTTATAGCACCACTTTGGTCTATAATCATAAAAGGGCGGGGGAATATTCACTGGGGGGAAAAAGATTTGAATTCCGCCTGGTGCCCGCGTATCCGGATAAACTCAGTCGGGAATTCCTTTTGGTTGATCTGTTAAATAATCTTAAACGCCTGCCTGACAATACCGCCGGCGTTCTTGAAAATTTAAAAGCCCGGTTAAAAGAATTTGACCGTGCGGGGCTGGCGGCCTGTATGAAGCGGTATGGACGCCCCGGCGCTAAAAATATCTTCCGCTATATTTATGCATAAATTCTTTCACGACAGGTCTGATGCTAAACAGCTTTTTGAAACGCTGGCCGCCCAGAAAGGCCTGCCCACAGCAGTGGTGGAAAAGGATTACTGGGTAATGCACTGCTTGTGGGGCCTGCAGCAATCAGGATTACGTTTTGAAATGAAAGGCGGGACTTCCCTATATGCTTCTGGCTGTTGATCGGGTTAAGCGGTTTATCGGGACTCCGGCATATGAAGCATACAAGGTGGAAAAGATAAAAGGGGCGGACGCGAAGGAATTCGCTGCGCGCGGCGCTTTCACTTTACCGGATGCCGGGGATTATAGCCTGTTCGAAAAAGAATTTAAGGCGCTAAACAGTCTGTTATTGTCCCCCGGGCCATCCTTCAAAGAGGTTATTGAAAGAATACGGGCGTTCTCCGCCCGGTTTTGAGCGCCATAGGCAGAAAAAACTGTCATAAGCTTCAAACGAATAACTACGCCATAAGCTTTAGTCTTTAAGCCATAGGCGGAATAAAGATTGCTTACTCTTTACGCTTTACGATTACTGATTGCCGATTTACGTTTTACGCTTCCCGCTTTACGCTTTGCGATTTGGGGAGAACGGATTTGGTATAATTAGGGGGATGAAAAAGGCTATTACCAGGCATCAGCATTGGCTTGTTTTCGCGGCGGACGCCGTTGCTGTCGCCGTTTCTTACTGGACCGCTTTCCACTTGAGATTTGACCTTAGCCTGCCTGAAATACAAGCTTCCAATCTGCTTAATACCCTGGCGATAGTCGTAGTTATCCGGTTGGCGTCTTTCTACTCTTTCAACCTTTATCGCGGTATCTGGCGCTATGCCAGCATAGACGACCTTGCATCCGTCTTTAAGGCCGTTTTGGCCAGCCAGGCGGTTATCGCGACGGTCATACTTTTTATTAACTATTCCAATTTCCCGCGCGCAGTGATAATAATAGACCCGATACTGACCATCGTTTTAGTCGGAGGGATAAGGTTCGCGATTAGGGTCACCCGTGAAATGCGACACAGCGGCAACACACGGGAACTGACGAAAGTGCTTATTTTTGGAGCCGGAGACCTTGGAGAAAGCCTTTTGCGGGAGATAAGGCGGGATAAGACGCACCGTTACAAAGTGGCCGGCTTCATAGACGACAACCCGGATATATGGAACCATCAGATACACGGGGCTAAAATATTCGGCGGCCGCGGCGTCCTGCCCAGGATCATAAGCAAATACGCCATAGATTCGGTTGTTGTCGCCGTGTCGCATTCCCGCGGCAAGCTGATAGGCGAACTGATGGACCTTTGTCATGACAGCCAGATACTGAAAAAGGTTCATTTTAAAACAGTGCCGACGCTTTCCGAGTCGCTTGCTAAAACTCCCGGCGCGAAGGCGGCCAAGGGTCTCAGAAATGTGGAATTAAGCGACCTGCTGAACCGCAGGCCGGTGCAGACGGATATGAATGAGGTTTCCCGCCTTGTGGCCGGGAAGACCGTGCTGGTTACCGGGGCCGGCGGAACAATAGGGTCAGAACTCTGCCGCCAGATAGCGGCGTTCGGGGCCAAGCGCCTGCTGCTGCTTGAAAACCACAATACCGCGCTTTTTTATATAGACAAGGAACTTTCCGAGGCTGGTTACGGCGCTGAGATAATTCCGATCTCCGGGGACGTGAAGGACAGGGGGCTGCTGAATAACCTGTTTCGCGCCTACAAGCCGGAGCTGGTGTTCCACGCGGCCGCCCACAAGCATGTGCCGCTTATGGAGGCCAATCCCCAGGAGGCCGTGAAAAATAACGCCCTGGCCACTTTTGTGCTGGCCGAAGCCGCTGCCGCACACGGTGTGGAGCGGTTCCTGTATATCTCCACCGATAAGGCTGTGAGGCCGTCCAGCGTTATGGGCGCGACAAAGCGCCTTGGCGAGATGGCGCTTACGGGCCTCGCGGCTTCTTCGGCCACAAAATATATCGCAGTGCGGTTCGGGAACGTCTTGGGCAGTTCAGGCAGCGCTTTTAATATCTTTCGCGAACAGATAGCCGCCGGCGGCCCGGTTACCGTAACCCACCCTGAGATCACCCGCTATTTCATGACCACACAGGAGGCCATACAGCTTATACTGCAGGCCGGTGCCATGGGGCGCGGCGGCGAGATATTTGTGCTGAACATGGGCGAGCCTGTAAAGGTTCTGCACATGGTGCGCAATCTTATAATGCTGGGGGGCTTTGAGCCGGAAAAGGATATAGCCATCAAATTTACCGGCTTGCGGCCCGGAGAAAAGATGTACGAGGAACTCTTCAGGCCGGAAGATGTGCGCAAGGATACCGGCCACCCGGATATTTTTATGGCAATCCCCGAGGGCGCGAACGCGGCTATTTCAAAAGAACAGGTGATGGAGCTTGGGGCCCTTTGCGATCTGCCGGATAAGACGCCGCTTTTGATAAAGATCAGGGACATTGTTCCGGCATTTAAAAGGGCTCCGGCGGATAAGAAGACGGCCGCCGCTAACGGCGACAACGCATGAACCCGAAAAACCGCATACTTATACTCGGAGGGGGCGGGACGCTGGGCCACAAACTGTGGCAGGTCCTGGCCAAAAAATTCCCGGACACTTTTGTTTCTATACGCAAGAATAAGGATCTTTACGCCAAATGCGGTTTGTTTTCCGGTCCCAATGTTTTTGACTCGCTTGACTTGAGGGATTTTGCCGGGCTTAACGGGGTGCTGGACGAGATAAAGCCTTCAATGATAGTTAATTGCGCCGGCGTTACCCCGCGCAGCAAGGACGCCTCGGACAGGAATTCCAATATTTCCATTAACGCGCTTTTGCCGCACAGGCTGGCCGAGTGGTGCGCGCGCGGCGGGGCCCGGCTGATACATTTCAGCACCGTTTGCGTGTTTGACGGGAGTAAAGGCGGCTACAGCGAAGAGGCCCGGCCGGACGCCCACGACCTGTACGGGATAACCAAGTCCCTTGGCGACGTAACAGCGCCTTGCGCGCTGACGCTCAGATCTTCATTTATAGGCCGCGAGATATTCGGCGGGACCGAATTGCTGGAATGGTTTTTGGGACGGCAAGGTCAAGCTGTGCAAGGTTTCCGCAAGGCGCTTTTTACCGGCCTTACTACCAACCGCCTGGCGGAACTTGTAGCCGATCTTATAGAGAACCACCCGGCTCTTAACGGACTTTATCATGTATCAAGCGAGACGCTTTCAAAATACGAGCTGCTCAAACTGATGAACGAGGCGTACAAACTTGACGCGCGTATTGAGCCTGAAGATAATTTTGAATGCAAACGGGATCTGAACGGGAAAAAATTTGAAAAAATGACCGGTTTTATATGTCCGCCCTGGGAGCGGATGATGTTTGAGATGGCCGCGGATACTACACCCTACGCTGAATGGAGGAAATGAAATGATCTTTGATAAAAAAACGGTTTTGGTGACCGGCGGCACGGGGTCGTTCGGCAAGGTTTTTGTAAAGCGGGTGCTCAGCGGCGAGCAGGGCACGCCTAAGAAGCTGATAATTCTGTCGCGCGACGAGGCCAAACAGAACGATATGCGCATTTCCTACATGAAGAAAACAGTGGCCACCGACGAGGTTATTTATAACAACTTTAAGAATGTGCTGGAGTTCCGCATAGGGGATGTGCGCAGCTACGCCGATGTCTGTTCCGCCGTGAGAGGCGCGGACATTGTCATTAACGCGGCCGCCTTAAAGCAGGTGCCGGCCTGCGAATACTTTCCCGGGCAGGCGGTGCTGACCAACTGCCTCGGGCCGGAAAATATACTGCGCGCTATAAGAGAGAACGATTATCAGGTAGAAACCGTTATCGGCATAAGCACCGACAAGGCTTGCAAGCCGGTAAATGTGATGGGGATGACTAAGGCGCTGCAGGAGCGCATATTCACATCGGCCAATGTTCTTATACCCAAGACCAGGTTCGTCTGCGTGCGCTACGGCAATGTGCTGGCCTCGCGCGGCTCGGTTATACCGCTTTTTCATGAGCAGATAAAGCAGGGCGGCCCCGTTACCATAACGGTCCCCGAGATGACGCGGTTCCTGCTCAGCCTTAACCAGGCCGTGGATACGGTGTTCGCGGCCATAAAGCACGGCAAGCGTGGGGAAACCTATGTGCCGATAGCCCCGGCCTCAAAGGTTATAGACATCGCTAAGGCCCTGATCGGTGACAGGGAAATAGAGATCAAGATAACCGGTATCAGGCCGGGCGAGAAGCTGGCCGAGATAATGGTGTCGGAAGAAGAGATACACCATTGTATAAAGCGCGGGGATTACTATGTTATCGCTCCTATGCTGCCGGAGCTGCAGGAGAAGGGCGTGAAGATAGATAAAGTCCTTAGCAAAGAGTACAGTTCTGACGATGACCTGATGGATTTTGAACAAACTTTATCCCTGCTGAAAAAGCAAAAGCTGCTTGTCGGTGAGGATAATTACAGCGGGGCCGGAGAATTGTTGAGATAAGAAGAAAAAAATGCCATTCGCCATTGGCAGAGAAAAAGTGCCATTAGCTGTTTGCCGTTGGCCGTTCGCAGAAACTGTAAAGGAAATTCTTTGCTGATGGCTAATGGCGGTTGTTATTCTGCGAACGGCAAATGGCTAAAAGCAGATGGCGCATGATCTCGATATTGTTTTGACAGGAGAATAATTATGTCTTTGAAGGTAATGACGATCGTGGGGACCAGGCCGGAGATAATCAAACTAAGCCGGGTGATGCACGAGATAGAAAAGCATCTGGAACATGTGATAGTCCACACCGGCCAGAACTATGATTATGAGCTTAATGAAATATTTTTCAAGGAACTGGGCATCCGCAAACCCGACTATTTTCTGGATTCCGTTGGCGATACCCTGGCCCGGACCATCGGCAATATTATAGCCAAGGCCGATGCGGTCATGGAAAAGGAAAAGCCGGACTGCGTTCTGCTTTACGGGGATACCAACAGCTGCCTTTCAGTTATGGCGGCCAAGCGCAGGAAGATCCCGGTGTTCCACATGGAGGCCGGCAACCGCTCCTTTGACCAGCGGGTCCCGGAGGAGCTGAACCGCAAGGTCGTGGACCATTTGAGCGACATAAATATGACGCTTACCGAACACGCCCGCCGCTATCTGATAAGCGAAGGCCTGCGCCCCGAGACCGTGATAAAGACCGGCTCGCCGATGAAAGAAGTTCTGGCGCATTATATGCCGCGGATCCTGAAGTCTGACGCGCTCAAGCGCCTGAAACTTAAGGAGCAGGGTTATTTTGTGGTAAGCGCACACCGCGAAGAGAATGTGGACAGCGCGGAAAATTTTAAAAATCTGCTGGATTCGCTGAATGCTATAGCCCATAAGTACAAGATGCCTGTGATAGTGTCTACGCACCCGCGCACCCGCAAGCGTCTGGAGGAGCTGGACACCCGGCACCTGGACAAGAAGATAAGCTTTATGAAACCGCTGGGTTTTTTTGACTATATTAAATTACAGCAGAACGCTTTCTGCGTTGTTTCCGACAGCGGCACGATAACAGAGGAGTCCACTATTCTTGACATCCCGGCCGTGACCATCCGCCAGGCGCATGAACGGCCCGAAGGAATGGACGAGGGGACGCTGATAATGTGCGGGCTGAAGTCCGAGCGGGTGCTGGAATCTGTAGATATAGTGGTGAAGCAGGCCGCCGCCGGAAAGAGGCAGTTCCGCATAGTGCCGGATTACGACACCGATAATGTCTCAAAGAAGGTGCTGCGCATAATAATGAGCTACACCGACTATGTAAATAGAACAGTGTGGAGAAAGTCATCCTGAACAGGACGACTTGCCATAAGCTATAGGCTTTAAGCCGTAAGCGAACTACGCCATAAGCTATAAGCCACGGGCAGAAATTCCGGGGTAGTATATTTAATTCGGAATTAAGCTGTCCCCGAATCTCGAATCGGAGCGCATAAGGCGTGAATAGTAATAATCTCTATTCTGCCTAAAGCTTAAAGCCTATGGCAGTCGTTAACGCTTATGGCAATAAAAGTACTTATTATTACCGATCGGTTTTATCCTGAAGAATTTATTATTAACGATCTGGCCTGTGAATGGGCGGCCAAGGGCTTCAGTGTGGATGTGCTTACTCAGGCGCCAAGCTACCCGTTCGGCAAGATCTTCCCCGGCTACTCCAACCGCCTTTTTTCCCGGGAAACCTGGAAAGGCGTAAATATCTCCAGATTTTTTACCGTGACCGGCTACAGAGAATCCCTTTTTCTGAAGCTGCTGTGCTATTTCAACTTCGCCTTTGTTTCCAGCATTATCGCGCTCTTTATCGGGCGGCGCTACGACAGGGTATTTGTTTATCAGACCGGTCCCGTGACGCAGGCCTTGCCGGCTGTGCTTATACGCAAAATTTACGGCAAGCCTTTTACCATGTGGGTGCAGGATGTCTGGCCGGACATGGCATACGCCTACGGTTTTAAGAAAACATGGCTGATGAAGACCTTCCTGGATAAGCTGGTGGGATTTATCTACCGCAATATCGATAATATCGCGGTTTCCTGCGCCGGGTTCGCCAAAAGCATAGAGCCGTATGTTACCGGCAAAATTATGCAGCATTTCCCCAACTGGCCGACAGTGACTCCCGAGCAGACTGGCGGCGCCGGCGTTAAACTTTCGGATAAATTCAATTTCACCTTTGCCGGTAACATCGGAAAGTTTCAGAACCTTGAGAATGTTATACGCGGCTTCGGGCTGGCCTTTGCCGAAAATCCTGACATACAGTTGAATATAGTGGGCGACGGTTCAGACCGGGATCGCCTTAAAAAAATAGTGTTCCGTTACGCCATAGGAGGCGTGGTTTTCTGGGGGCGCAAGAAGCAGGAAGAGATGCCGGGGTATTTCAGGGCCAGCGATGTGATGGTGATCTCGCTTTGCGATCAACCGGGGGTCGGGCTTACAGTGCCGGCCAAGTTTCAGGCTTATCTGGCCTTCGCCAAGCCTGTCTTCTGCGTGATGAACGGCGAAGTAAAGCGCGTAGTGGAAGAGTATAATACAGGCCTCTGTGCTCCGCCGGATAGCCCTGAACACATAAAGGCTGGGTTTCTCAAATTTTATTCTCTAAAAGGTTCCGGCCTTGAAACTTTTTCCGCCAACTCACGCTTATTGCTTGAAAATATTTATAACAGAGAAAAGATAATAGAGGGGATCACGGGGGTGGTGGTTAGAGGACTGGAGGATTAGAGGACTGGAGGATTAGAGGACTGGAGGATTAGAGGACTGGAGGATTAGAGGACTGGAGGATTGGAGGATTAGCAAGAGGGAGACTGGCGATTTACGGTTCACGTTTTACGCTTTCCGATTCCAGATTTATATTGGTGTTAGCTGGCCGGATCGGGGGATGCTGAATAAAATTTTATCGTTAAGCCCGCCTTTGAAAAGAGAACCGAATCTGTCCCTGAAAGCCTTGTCTGTTTTTGCCAGAAGCACAAAATCATATCCCGCCAGATTTTTACGCCATGTCTGAGCTGACCAGTCGGCTGTCCAGATATCTCCCGGATAGTACGGAACGCCTAATGACCAGGGCGCGCTGCGCGTGCTTGTGACGCGCGGCGCAAGTTCATAAGCCAATATCCAGGCTTCATAACCTTTTGAGTCCTGCCACACTATATAAACCTTCTTATCAAGGCCGACCAGCGGCGTGATATTCAGTATCTGCCGCTGAATAGCGGCCCTTACGTCGTTGTCAGGGGTTCCCCGCATCCTTGTCACAAATCTGGACGCGGCCGAAAAGGAAAGGAATAAAACCCACAGCAGAATAATTCCGGCAAGCGCGGGTGAAGGTTTCTGTCCCTCGGGATCTTCCGGTAAAACGCGCGATAGCAGGGCGATAAGCGTCACGCACCAGCCAAGCAGGTAAATATTGAGGTAGCGCCCGAATGAGGCCGCCCTTACGCCCTCATATTCTCCGAAGGAGTAGAGATACATAAAAAGCATGCCGGCGAGATAGACTCCGAAGCCAAACAGCATAAATCCAAGAGTCATTCTGACCTGTGCGCGTTCCAGACGCCGCTTCTCGGCTCTGAAAACTAATAGTGAGATGGCGAGCAGCAGGACTATTTGTATCTTAAAGGACAACAGCGATTTTTTAAACTTTATCAATGTCGCTTTATCCCGGCCGGTGGATTCGGTTCTGGAAAAGCTTTTGCGGATCGCGGAGAGGGATGGTTTTATCGTAAATGTCTGTGAGAGCCCCAAGGTCTTTACCCGGTGTCCCCAGCTTTTTGAGGCCGCGAGCGGGGCTAATATCAGTCCGGCGCAGAGGATTATAAGAATGACGCGCTTCTTGCCGCGGTCACCGGCCGCCGGCGCTTCCGCAGGGTATGTTAAGCGGTCAGTAATAATAACAGCCGCGGCTATCAGCGCCAGCAAAAGCCCGGAGGCCTTTATCAGCGGGAGGATAAACAATACGGGGAGGGCGCGGATCAGGGCGGCGGCGTCATATCTGCCGGAAATTAAGTAGGCCGCCGGGACCAGGCCGAACAGGAACCCCACCAGGAGATCTACATACAATTTCTGCAATTTGTAGCCGAAAAGAGCGAGGGTGATGCAGGAGACGGCTATTATCGCCAATACCCTGATCCAATTCTTCCGGCAAAGAGTTTCGGTCAGGGCCAGCACGGCCGAGAATAAAAAGAGCGCCTGCGCAAAATATGTCGCGCCTTCCGACCAGCCGGTAAAACAGGTAATGTAATATTGAAAGAGGGCGGTACCGGGGGGATAATCTTTCAGATACAGCGCGCTGTCCGGCGCGGGAAAAGAATTAGAGAAAAACATTTCCTTTACGGCGAATCCCCAGTGTGAGAATTCATCCCAGGCGCCGTAGCCCGCGCCCGAAAGCGTGAACCAAAGCAGTATAGCGGCGGCAAAAAAAAGAACCGGTCCCGGCTCGGTCAGGCAGGACCAGCCCGGTTTGGGATCTTTTCGCGCCTTATACAAGCCGATGATCCCAAGCGCGACGCCGGTGAAAGCAAGCAGGCGCGCGCCGGGCAGCAGTAAGTCCGCCATGCCCGACGCGTACAGAGCGGTTATCAGGGAAGAGACGGTGAATAGAGGGAGGGCGGCGGTTGGCCAGCGGGTAAACTGGTGAAGGAAAATAAAATATCCGGCGAATGAAGCCAGAAGTAAAATAAGGCCGGTCATGCTTCCCCGGGGCTTATCGCTTTAGCCTGTTCTCCGGTCTTGTCCGCACGCGCGACAATTATCCCCTGTGTGAGGATGATCTTCCAGTTTATGGTCCGGTACAGTATAGTCCCGTAGCGCGCCATTTCCCGCTCCACCGCGGCGGGCCTCAAAGGCCGCTCATCGTGAAAAAGCCATAAACCCAGGCTTTCGGCCAGACTTCGGGTGGCGCGGTAAAGCCAGGTGGGGGTGGGGAATGATATGATCACCAGCCCTCCCGGCCTGGCACAGGTGAAATGGGACTGTATGGCTTTTGCGGTGTCTTTGGGGGAGAAATGCTCAATAAGACCGGCGCTGAAAACAACATCCGCTGAGACGCCGGCCGGCGCTGCGGCGAGAATATCGTTTTCAAGCAGCGCGACTTTTTTAGGCGAGGGGCATCTGCCCGCGAGCAGATCAAGGCCTTTGCGATTGGTGTCCAGAACGGTGTAAAAAGCTTCGGGATACCCGGCTGTCAGCGAAGAGAAAAAACAGCTGTTGGCGCCGCCCAGTTCGCAGAATCCGGTTATGCCGGCGGCGGGTTTGAATTTATCTATCAGGCTCAGGAATAGTTTGCCGGTTATGCGCCTGGTTATGGATGCAAAAGGCGAAGGCGCCCCGTAATATGAATCCCAATCCGTGCCCTTCCGCCCGGCGGCGGCCCCGGGCGAGCCGTCTTCACGCCTGGCGAACACCAGCAGCCCCTGGGCGGCGAAACTGGCGAAGAAAAGCCCTCCTTCAGCCAGCAGCTTTGCCGCAAAAACGCCCAAGCCTGAAAAGATCACAAGGCTTGTTACCAGACCGTAGGATACGAACATAAGCACCGTTACCAGCAGTACATAGCGCGACAGTTCCGGCGCCGTGCGCTCGCGGGATTTGAACACAAGCGTTTTTCCTACCGTAAAATTGAAAAAGCCGGCTACGCAACGCGCTATAACAATGCTGATGAAGATGCGGGAGGATAAAAAATAGGCGGCGGAAAATACCGCGTAATCCAGGGCTGCCGTTATAAGCGAGGCGGCCGAAAACCTGAGGAAAACGAAATAGACGCGCAGGGAATCCAGCAGGGGGTTGAAATGAGATTTTTCATTCTGCCCGATGTAGACGGTTTTTATTGACGTTTCGGTTATTTTCCTGCGCGAACGCACAGCCAGCAGCAGCATTTCCAGCTCGAATTCATAGCCGGTGGCAGGGATCTTGAGTAATTCCGGCAGGAACTCCCTTGGTACGCCGCGCAGGCCGGTTTGAGTATCCGTTATTTCCCGGCCGGAAAGAAAACGGAAAACCAGGCGCGTTACGCTGTTGCCGAAAAGGCTCCGCTTGGGAGTTCTTGAATCGAAACTTCTGACACCCAGAGCCAGGCTGCCGGGATTTTTGAGCAGAGCCCGGCCTACGGCCGCTATATCTTCGGGCAGGTGCTGTCCGTCCGCGTCCGCCGTTACCACGCCCGGGCAGTCGTTTTTAAAATTCACCAGAAAATAGTTGAAAGCCGTTTTAAGAGCCTGCCCCTTACCCATATTAACCGCGTGGCGCAGCATATGCACGCGGGGCAGAGCGCTCAGCGCCAGTAAAACAGCGGAGTGAGGCCGCGAGGAACCGTCATCGACTATAATGACCTCACGCCCCGGATCCTCAAGGAGTTTCTTTACCAGAGGCTCCAGTTCCGGACCTGGTTGATATGCTGGGATTATAACTGGTGGAAGCATAAAGAAAAAATGCTATTTACCATTAGCCATTTGCTATTTGCAGAGTGAAAAGTGCCATTCGCTATTTGCCATTGGCCATTTGCAGAATTACTGACTATTCCCGATTTGCGATTGCCGATTTACACTTTACGTTTTACGCTTCCCGCTTTACGATTAACTACTCTACCGGGCGCCGCTGCGGTTTAGCACGACCCCCGCGGTTTTAAAGATTATCATTATGTCCAGCCAGAGATCCCAGTTTTTTACGTACCAACTGTCCATTGTTATACGGAAATCGTAGGAGGTGTTGCTGCGTCCGCTTATCTGCCAGAGGCCGGTTATGCCGGGCGGAAGCTTTAGTATCGTTTCGCCTTCAGTCACCAGGAAATGCTTTTCCCTTGGCAGATAGGGGCGGGGGCCTATAAGGCTCATTTCACCTTTCAGAATGTTTATGACCTGGGGGAGTTCGTCAAGCGAGGTGGACCTGAGCCATTGCCCCGCTTTGGTTATTCTCGGATCGTTTTTGAGCTTCCAGAATTTGTCCCACTCTTCTTTGGCTTCCTTGTCGTTTTTTAATATAGCGTCAAGTCGTTCTTCCGCGTCCAGATACATGGTGCGGAACTTGTAGCACATAAAGGATCTGCCATTCTTGCCGATGCGGCGTTGGAGCAGGAACGCCGGGCCGGGGGAATCGCGACGGACAAGATGCGCTATCAGGGCCAATAACGGAAGCGCGAGGATGAACAGGAGCAGGCCGGCCAGGTAATCGACGCTTCGTTTGACCGCGTAATTGAGCGGGTTGGAGAGATTGTTCTTTATTTCTATGATCATGGCCTGTTCGCGGAAAAAATATCTCAACTCGGTGCCTGAGACGGCCAGACCTTTGAAATCCGGTATGTAGAGGGTGTTTTCGGCTTTATGCTGGATGGCGTTGATGAGCTTAACAAGTTCCGTTTTTTCAAGTTCCGGCTTGGCCACTATAACATCGTGGATGCCGGCGCTGTTTATATAGCGCTCTATCTGGTCCAGCTGCGGATGGACCTTTAAGCCGCAGAGCTCGTTTTGGGCGGAAGAGTCGTCCACAAAACCGACTACATCATAACCCAGATTCGGTTCGTTCTTTACGGCGTTGAAGGCGGCGATAGCGGCTTCGCCTGAGCCGACGATAAGCATTTTGCGTTTCATCAGGTCAGCGGAATAGATAAGTTCTTTAAGAGCCGCCCTTAGAAATGGGAGCAGCATGACCGAAAGGGCGCCCATGATAACCATGAGTATGCGGGAAAATTCCGGCCCTTTTTTGCTTATGAAGAGAATGGTGAACACCGCTACACAGGCGAAGAAGGACGATTTCCAGAGGAATTTAACTTCGTCCCATACGGCGAACCGTTTTGAATACGCGCCTTCGTAGGTCATTATGCCCAGCCAGATGGGGAATATCCAGCCGTACAAAGAAAGATCGTTAATGAATTGCGGCAGGTCGGGGAAGAAAACGGGCAGCAGATTTTTCCGTAAAAAGACCGACAGCTGAAAAAGGATGAAAAGACAGGCTATATCGCCCAGAAACAGCACGGCGATGCCGAGCCTGTTTTTAATTTTGGTCAGGTGGAACATTAATACATTATACAAGAAATCAATTAGCGCTGGTTTGGGAAGTTCTGAGTTTTACCGGTCTAGGGTTCGCGGGTCCTGCAGGGGCCCGGAACGCGGAACCGGCGTCGCGCACACCGTGCGCGCGCCTCCGTTGCGGGCCCAGTGTCGCCGGGCTCCACCCGGCCTCCGCGCTTCGTATGCTCGGGCGAAAGTAGTGGCCGGGCCACTCCGGACGGTTCCGCTTATCCGGCTCCCCTGCCTCCCGCTCCAATTTTAGGCCTATCTTAGTTTTACGCATGGCGGAGGATTTGGGGTAAAATATGATGAGATTGAGGCTCAGTCCCGAATTTGTTATAATTAGCGTACGACTTTAGTGAATTTGTTTTTATTTAATTCAACACAAGGAGAAACTCAAATGGCAACTAAAATAGGAATAAACGGTTTTGGCAGGATAGGCAGGCTTGTGGCCCGCGCTATACTTGCCCGCAAGGATAACGCGCTGGAGCTTGTGGCGATCAACGACCTTACCGACGCCAAGACAAACGCGCATCTTTTAAAATACGACTCGGTGCACGGCCGCCTTGAGGGCGAGGTGAAGGCTACCGCCGACGACGAGATCTCTGTGGACGGCAGGAAGATAAAGGTTTTTAAGGAAAAGGATCCCTCCGCCATAAACTGGAAAAGCATGGGCGTTGAAATAGTGGTGGAATCCACCGGACTGTTCACGATCAAGAAAGACGGCGTGAATAAGAAAGGCAAGGAAGTTAAAGGCGCGGAGAACCATATAACCAAGGGCGGCGCTAAAAAAGTGATCATCTCTTCCCCGGCCGAGGGCGAGGATCTTACCGTAGTAATGGGTGTCAATGATAATAAGTACGATCCGAAGAACCACCACGTGGTTTCCAACGCCTCCTGCACCACCAACTGCCTGGCGCCCTTCACCAAAGTTATCAGCGACAAATGGGGCATTGAGAAAGGCCTGATGACCACCATCCACGCCTACACCAACGACCAGAAGATCCACGATATGGCCC